>JAHJCH010000332.1 GCA_018813065.1 Myxococcota bacterium | reverse complement strand
GAGGCCGCCAGCGTCGAGGCGGCCCGCGCGCTCTCAGAGGCCCTCGCCGCCTTTCACGCCGTGCTGGGGGTGGACGGCGAGCACGGCCCCACCCGCGCCGCCTTGGGGGCGCTGTATTACATCGCCTTTGAGGCCGCCGAGCGCGACGGGGATCGGGTCCAGATGGCCCACTATGAGAACCTGGTGCGCGCCTTTGACGATGACGGCGCCTTCGCCGCCAAGCTCCAGGGCGACGGCGCGCTGACGCTGGACCTCCCCGCAGGGATCGGCGTCGATCTCTCCACCTATGCGCTCGATGAGCGGGTGCTCAAGCCCTCGCCGCGCCGCCAGCTCCTCAGCAACGTCGTCGATCCCATCCCGATGGGCAGCTACCTCTTGACGATCAACGGCCCAGGGCTGTCAGAGGTCGCCGTCCCCTTCTATGTCGAGCGCCAGCAGCGCGTGAGGCTGCGGGTGCGGCTGTTCCCAGATCAGGTCATCGGCGAGGGCTTCGTTCACGTCGCGGGGGGGCCGGCCAAGCTCGGCGGTGATCCCCACGCCCAGCTGGCGCTGCCTGCGCACACCGAGGAGGTCGGCGACTTCTTCCTCGCCCGCCGCCCTATCACCGCCGCTGACTACCTGGAGTTCATCGAGGACACCTACCGCCAGGGCGGGCGGGCCGCCGCCGAGCGCCGCGCGCCGCGCTCAGCCCCCGGCGCGCCGCCGCTGTGGCGCTTCACCCACCAAGGCCAGGTGGAGATCCCCGAGGAGGACGCGCGCGGCATCCCGTGGCACCCCAACTGGCCGGTGGTCAACGTCAGCTATGAGGACGCCGAGGCGTACTGCCGCTGGGCCTCCCAGCGCGATGGCCGCCCCTATCGCCTGCCCACCGAGGTGGAGTGGGAGAAGGCCGCCCGAGGCGCCGACGGTCGCCTCTTCCCCTGGGGGGATGCCTTTGAGCCCAGCTTCTGCCACATGGGCAACACCTTCCCAGGCGCGCCGCGTCGCGGCGGCTCAGGCGCCTTTGAGGCCGACATCAGCCCCTATAACGTGATGGACATGGCGGGGGGGATCAGCGAGTGGACGGCCTCGTGGCTGGGCGCGCCGGACTCTGGACAGCGGATCATCAAGGGGGGGCACTGGGCCAGCGGGCCGGTGGAGTGCCGCGCGGCCTCTCGCTTCACCAAGACCCGCGAGCAGGTGCTGCCGACCCTGGGCTTTCGGCTGGCGGTGGACGCCTAAAAGCAACGCTCTAGGGGCGCTCTAGGTGCCCTTGATCGATGACCTCGCCCTCTTCATCGGTGGGGAGGGTGTCGAGGGTGTCGAAGAGGTGGCCCATCCGCGCCCGCTTTGTCTGTAAATAGGCGGCGTTGACCTCGTTGAGCCCGACCTTGTGAGGCTGGCGCTCCTCGACGACCACGCCCGCGGCGCGCAGGCCCTCGATCTTGGCGGGGTTATTGGTGAGCAGGACCACTGAGCGGACGTTGAGGGCGCTGAGGATCTCCCCCGCCACGTCATAGCGGCGCAGATCGTCGTCAAAGCCCAACATGCGGTTGGCGTCCACGGTGTCGGCGCCTTGGGCTTGCAGCTCATAGGCGCGGATTTTATTGCCCAGGCCGATGCCACGCCCCTCTTGGCGGAGGTAGATGACCAGCCCCAGGCCGTTGCGCTGAATAAACGTCAGCGCGGCGTTGAGCTGGGCCTTGCAGTCGCACTTGAGGGAGCTGAGGACCTCGCCGGTGAGGCACTCGGAGTGGACACGGACGGGGAGCCCCTCGGCGCCGTCGAGCGCGCCGACAGAGAGGGCGAGGTGCTCCTTGCCGTCGGCGGCGCGCCAGACCCGCAGATCAAATGGGCCATGCTCGGTCGGTAGGCTCGTCTTGGCGTAGAATCGGCCGTTTACCTGTGCGCTCACTGCTTAAACCCACGGTTGGAGAAAAGAGCGCAACCTAGATCCCCCGGCGGGCACGATCAAGGGCTATGGCGCCTCAGCGCAGGCTGCGCTTGTAGAGGGCTTGGTGCCAGCGCTTCTGGTGCTGATCAGGGTCGCCCTCGCTGGCGGGCATCATAAACTGGAAGGGCTCGGGGCTCTCTTGGGCGAGGAGATCATGGCAGAGGCCACAGTCATCGCTGATCCAGCGGCCCGCCTCATCGATCATCGCGCGGCTGTGGCAGCGATCGCAGCCCGGCGCGTCGCGGTGGCCCATGCGGCTGGGGTAGGTGCCCCAGGTGATGTTCATGGCGGGGAAGACATTGCGCCGGTAGAGCGCCTGGAGGGCGGTCACCGCAGAAGCGATCTCCTTGTCCTTGGCGGTGTAGACGTCGGGGAAGTCGCGGCGATAGTGGCCGTGGAGCTGCTGCTCGATGCCCGCCATCGCCGCCGCCTCGTCCTCATAGTGTCGGGTGAGGGCGCTGAGCGCCTCGCGCTTGAGATGAGGGAGGCTGTGTCGATCCAGCGCGCCATCGCTGATCAGCCGATCCACGCCCGCCTCGGCGCCCTCAAGCGTGTGCGCGACGCGGTTATGGCAGTCCACGCAGTCCATCCGACGCTCAACCCCCTCGGCCCCCTCGGCCGCAGCCGCGTTGCGCCAGCGCCTTGTCTGGCCTTGGGCGTCGGTGGACTCGACCCAGAGGATCTGATCACGCGCGCCGTCGATGGAGGCGTAGCGGACATCCGCCTGCGCGTGCCAGTGGGCGCCGCGCGCGCCGCTGGGCTTGCCGTGGCCGACCTTGAGCGACAGCGTGGTGTAGCTGGGCGTCGAGGCGGCGTCTTCGCCGAAGCGCGCCTTGAGCTTGAGCCGATCGCCGTAGACCTCGCCGATCCAGTGGCAGCCTTGGCAGGTCTCTTGGCTGTGGCGCATCTGGTGGACCGGCGTGGGGATGGGCCGCGTGTAGTGGCCGCTCATCAAGGACACCATCTGCCGCAGCCCGTTGAGCTTGGCCTCCACCTGCGCCTCGGCGCTCTCGCCGACGTGGCAGCGCACGCAGGCCACCCGCGCGTGGGGGCTGTCTTGGTAGGCCGCCCACTCCGGCGCCATGACGTGGCAAGCCGTGCCGCAGAACGCAGGCGTCTCCATAAAGCGCAGCATCCGCACGGTCCCGCCGCCGAGGAACAGGGCGTTGAGCAACGTCAACATGAGGAGCGTGACGCCGATGCCTGTGCCGAAGAAGCCCGCCTTGAGATCCTGGGCGTCGAGCTTGGCGTTGAGCAGCGCCCGGCTGCTCTTGCCCGTCCGCTTGCGCAGCCGCCACCAGCCCACCGGGATGACCAGCAGCCCCAAGACGAAGAAGGCCGGGAGCGTCATGTAGGTGATGAGGCCCAGATACGCGTTGGTTAACACCCCCAGCAGCCGCAGAAGCTCCAAGGCCACGAACAGCACGAAGGAGAGGGTGGTTAATGTCACGCCGAGCCCGCCGAGCCAATGGATCGACAGCACCCGAATGAGCCTAAAGAAGCGCCTAAGCATCAGCTTGAGCCTTTATTGCTTAGGAAAGAGGCTCTTGTACGCCCCCTGGAGCTTGCCTTCTTTAATGTCTTTCTTGATTTCATCCGTTGGGCGATTGAACCAAGAGTGCATGGGGTCTTTCATGGTTTTGTCAATCAAAGCATTGACATCAGGATCATTAAGGGCCTTCGCCTGCTCCATAAACTTAAAGTAGAAGTTATGGGCGACCTCATACATGCCATGCCACCATGAGTAATCAGGCCCCATCATCGCCATACCGTGCCGCGCGCGCCGTCCCTCATGATGCCAAAGCTCCCAGTAGACCCACTCCAGCTCATTGGAGAAGGCCGCAGGGTGCTTAAGGAGCTTCTTCTTCTTCACCAGGTTCATAATCTCGGTGGCGGGCTTAGCGAATTTCTCATTGTAGAGGTTTACGCCAGCGTCATATTGGCGATAGTGGCCCTTGATAAACGTCTCAGTGTGGCAGCCTTTGCAGACATCCTGCATGTTGGCGCGCTTCTTCTCATCGTCCTGCTTCTTGACGGAGATCGGCGGCCGCAGCGTCCAAGAGATGCGCAGCCCCACATCATGCGTGACCGCTTGCTTACGCGTCGCCGACATATGGCAGGTGGCGCAGGTGGGCGCCTCGAAGTAGTCCTCGCCCACGATCCAGCGATCGGCCTTGAGGTTCATCTCCTCGATGTGGGTGTAGTAGGCGTTGCCGTGCTTGGACTCTTCGTAGATCTCCTTCTGCGGGTGATCAGGGCCAAGGTGGCACTTGCTGCACGCCTCGGGGCGGCGCGCCTGGGCCTTATCAAAGGCGTGGCGGGTGTGGCAGGCCGTGCAGGCGCCCTTGGAGCCGTCCGGGTTGAGGCGGCCAATCCCCGAGTTGGGCCAGCTGTCGGCGTGGAGCTTGTTGGGCGACTTGGGGTCGATCTTGACCTTGGAGCCGTGGCAGCTCTCGCAGCCCGTGATCGCGACCGGGTGGCCGCCAGCGGCGTGGGCGAGGTAGGCGTCTTGGGACTCCAAGATCTCCCCGGCGTGGGCGTGATAGGAGTGCTCAACCTCCTTGGCCTCCTTGGGGTGGCAGCGCGCGCAGTCCTTGGGGGTCACCAGCGTGGCGATCCAGGCGCCCTCGTGCTGGAAGGCGTCAGGCTCACCCTCCTTGGCTTCGTGGCATGAGAGGCAGGTGACGTTGTGCTGGGCGTGGGCGGACTTGTACCACTGGCGGTAGAGCCCAGGGCTCTGCTCCTTGTGGCAGGTCATGCACTTGCCCGCGATGTCTTGGGCGAGCGCGTTGGGGCTGATCAAGGCAAAAGCGAGGGAGAGGATGGCGTATCTCACAGTCGAGTCCTCATCGTGGGCGTGACCGCGGGTCACGAAGAGGCCGATTCTCCAACGCGCCATCACGGCGGGCCTTGATATAGATCAAGCCCGCGCGGTGACTCAGGATTTAAACCGCGATAACTACTCGATGCCTTGCTCACCCAACCATCGCTCAGCGTCGATGGCGGCGGCGGCGCCCATGCCCGCGGCGGTGATGGCTTGGCGGTAGGTGCTGTCGGCCACGTCGCCAGCGGCGAAGACGCCCTCGATGTTGGTGTGGGTCGAGCGGCCCTTGACCTGGAGGTAACCCACGCTGTCCATGTCCAAGGCGCCCTTGAACAGGCTGGTGTTGGGGGTGTGACCGATGGCGCAGAAGTAGCCAGTGACCGCCACCTCGCGGGCCTCGCCGGTCTTGAGGTTCTTAATGGCCACGGCGTTGACGCCCTGGAAGTTGCCCTTGACCTCGGTGGCGACGCTGTCCCAGATGACCTCGATCTTCTCATTGGCCAGCGCCCGCTCCTGCATGACCTTGCTGGCGCGGAAGCTGTCGCGGCGGTGGACGAGGTAGACCTTGCGGGCGAAGCGGGTGAGGAAGGTGGCCTCCTCCATGGCCGAGTCGCCGCCGCCGATGACCATCACGTCTTGATCTCGGAAGAAGAAGCCGTCGCAGGTGGCGCAGGCGCTGACCCCGCGCCCCAAGAACTCTTGCTCGCCAGGGATGCCCAGGTAGCGGGCGGTGGCGCCCGTGGCGATGATCACCGCGTCGGCGGTGTGGGCCTCGCCGTCGTCCTCGACCAGCTTGAAGGGCCGGGCCGTCAAGTCCACCTCGCTGACCATCTTATGCGCGATCTCAAGCCCAAAGCGGGTGGCTTGGGCCTCAAACTGCTGCATCATCTCCGGCCCCATGATGCCCTCGGGGTAGCCGGGGAAGTTCTCCACGTCGGTGGTCTGGGTCAGCTGCCCGCCGGGCTGGAGGCCCGCGGCCATATAAGGCGAGAGGTTGGCGCGGCCAGCGTAGATGCCGGCGGTGTAGCCCGAGGGGCCTGAGCCAATGATGTAGACCTTGTGATGACGCGCGGACATGGGGACTCCTCAGCTGAGACGGGGTGGGCGGCTCGGGTGAGCCTGCCTGAAGTTGAGTACACAGCGCAGAGCCGTCAAAGGTTTTTTCTGTGGCGGCGCGGGGGAGGCCGTCGCGGCGGCGCGGCGGAGACGCTAACGCCTGACGTGGCAGGGTTTTCTTGTTGTTGTCTATCTTTAGTTGTGACATTTTCTCGGCCATCACCCCCGCGCGATTCATCGCGCGGGGGCAGGCGCTCCGCTGCGAAAAAATCCACTTTGCGGATTGTTTTCTTGCTCCGGCCTGTCCGCCTTGAGCGGATGAAGTCCGAAAAATGTCGGTCCTCGGGCTGCTTACGCAGCCCTGCGGCTCGATTCAAAAGATTCTCTCTGAAAAGTGTCAGGACCATTGCTGTCGGACGAGTCGATTAACTTGCACAGCTTTTCAGCCACATGGGGACACCATGAGACGACTGATCTTACCGCTCTGCCTGGCCCTGTGGGCCTGCGATGATGACGGCGGCGGTGGCGGCGCGGTCCCGCCGATGCCCGATCTGCCCGGGACGCCCCTCGACGCCGCCGTGGCCGTCGAGGACGCCACGGCCCCGCCGCCGATCATCGACGCCGCGCCGCCCATCGAGGCCGACGCAGGCCCCGCGCCGCTGTGCCGTGAGGGTGATCCCATCCACCTCAACGCCGAGGGCACAGCCGAGGGCGACGGCTGGCGGATCGTCGGGCAGACACACTCCGCCAACAACCACGATGGCAGCTGCGCGGGGGATGAGGTCGGCGCCGATGTGGTCATCCGCTTCACCGCCCCCCAAGCGGGCTATTGGCGCTTCTCCACCCAAGGCAGCGAGTTCGACACCCTCCTCTACGCCCAGCTCGACTGCGATGCGGGCTTCAGCGAGCTGGCCTGCAATGACAACGCAGAGGCGGGCGCCAATCACAGCGAGATCGCCTTCCGGCTCGACGCGGGGCAAGACGCCTTCATCATCGTGGACACGGCGGCGGGCATGAGCACCCGCAGCTTTACGCTCACCGCCCAGCCTGTCCCCGCCACCGCCCCCGATCTCCAAGAGGTCTTCGCCCACTTCAACGAGGAGACCGGCGCGCTGGGCATCCGAGGCGTCGGCCTCGATCCAGAGGAGGACGTGGTGATCTTTAAGCTGGCCTTGCTCAAGGCCGACGGCAGCCCCTTTACGGTGCAGGGCCAAGAGATCGCCTTTGAGCAAGAGCTCAGCGAGGTCGAGAGCGTCGAGGGTCACTTCGACGCCATGATCCGTGGATCTCTACCGCCAGAGCTGGCGGGCTTTAAGAAGGTGACCTTCTCCGTGCGCGACGCGCTGGAGCTGTGGAGCCAAGAGCACACCGTCGAGGTCCACGGCCCCGCTGAGGTGGGCGTCGATGCGCCCTGCGACTTTGTGGGCGCCTTTAACCTCTGCGCCGAGGGCCACGCCTGCCTGGATCGCGATGAGGATGAGGCCTTCACCTGCGCGGTGATCACCGCCCCGAGCTTGAGCAAGGGCGACGCCTACTACAACGAGGCGACGGGCGCGCTGGGCGTGCGGGTCTTTGGTCAAGACAGCGAGGCCGACGCGCGCTTCGCCATGATCGAGCCCCTCGACGCCGACGGCCAAGCCATCGGCCTGGGCCAAGCCATCGGCTTTGCCTTTACCCACGTCACCGAGGGCGCCAGCTTCGAGGCCTACGGCGGCGCTGTCTACCCGGATCTATGCGCCTCCTTTACCTTTGATGACTGTATGCAGCGCACGGGCGGCGAGGACGCTGATCGCTGCCAGACCAACGCGCGGCGCGCCATGGACGACTGCGCTGAGGCCCTGGGTCTGATGACGGCGCTGCGCGTCCAAGCGCGCGATATCTCTCGCCTCGACTCTGAGCCGCTGATCATCGACATCGAGCCGACGCCCAGCGTCGAGGACGGCGATGTCTGCGATCTCTACGCGGGCGTCGCCATCTGCCCCGAGCAGCGCGTCTGCGTCAACTTCGCCACCAGCGACGTGGCGCCGATCTGCCAAGGGCTTCAAGATCACTGCCCCGAGGATTGGAGCACCGTCGATCTCAACGCCCATCGCCGAGGGCGCTGGTGGTCCTACCGTGGCGACAACTCAGAGGCGCCCAACCACGGCGGGCGGGGCTCCTGCGGCGGCGGCGGGCCGAACATCGTACACACCTTCACGGCCCCCGAGGAGGGCCGCTATGAGTTCGTCATCGAGGACACCGACGGCGACACCCTGATGTTCGCCCGCAGCCACTGCGCCCTCGCCCAGGCCGAGTATGAGCTGGCCTGTAATGACGACAGCGCCGGCTACCTCAGCGCGTTTCGGCTGCGCTTGGAGGCCGATGTCCCTGTTTATGTCTTCGTCGATGGCTATAACGGCGGCTTCGCCGGGCCTTACACCCTCACCGTCCGCCCGCTTTGAGGAGGCCAGACATGCCTAAGCTCTACACGCCGCTGTTCACGCTCCTGGCCTTGGGCCTCACCGCCTGCGATGACGGTGACGACGGCGGGCAAAGCCCCGACGCGGGCGTCCCCCCCCAACTGGTCCGCCTGGAGGTTGAGCCCCCGACGCTCAACCTCTTCCTGGGCGAGGAGATCCAGCTCAAGGCCATCGCCACCTTCGATGATGGGCAGCGCCGCGACGTGACGCGCGAGGCGCTGTGGTCCTTGGAGGTGGAGGGCGTCCTTGAGCTGCTGGCCGAGGGCAAGGTCCGGGCGCTGAGCGATGGCGTCACGCGCGTGGGCGCGGAGATCCAGGGCGCCAGCGGGGGCGGCTTTGGCGTCGCCTCGATCCAGACGACGCGCCTCCAGGCCACCGCGTTGACGATCTCACCCGATCCCATCCACCTCAACCTCGACGAGGCCGTTGAGCTGCGCGCCTTGGTCACCTACAACGACGGCCACGCCGAGGACGTCACCGAGCAGGTGGCGTGGATCAGCGGCGATCCCAGCGTGATGCGCTTCAGCGCCGAGGCGCCCAATGAGCTGACCGCCCTCGCCAACGGCTTCGTCGAGATCACCGCCATCTATGAGGATCTCAGCGCCACCGCCGAGGCCGTCGTCGCCTGCTTCTACCCCAGCTACCCCGACAATGTGCTCTTCAATAAGACCATGCCGCCGCTCTCCTGGGAGAAGGCCTTTCGCGATGGTCACAAGGAGTTCGAGCTTCGCCTTGAGGACATCTACTGCGATCACACGCAGTACGGGGATGTCTCGATCATCGCCTTCGTCGTCGGCGCGGGCTGGTGCAGCGCCTGCACCTACTACACGACGGAGGTCTTAGAGCCTGAGCGCGAGGCGCTGGAGGCGGCGGGGGTGCTCTTTATCTTCCTCGAAGCCCAAGACTACGACTACATGCCCACGGACAGCGAGTTCGCCGACAACCACCTCACGCGCCTGGTCGACGGCAACTTTGGGATTCGCGTCGGCGGCCTCGACACGCGCCCGATCCCCGACTACCTCACCGAGGAGACCAACGGCTATGTCCAGGCCTTCCCCACGGTCTTCGTGGTGCGCCGCCGCGACATGAAGATCATCGCCGACGGCACGCGCAGCAACAGCTACCTGCCGCTGATGGAGATCGCGCGCAACCCCAACCAGGACTGGTCCGACCCGGACTCCCGCTTCGTCAACCACTGCGGCGGCGCCGACGAGGAGATCTACGAGCCCAACAACAACCCGGTGGACGCCCCGACGATCTCCGAGGGGGCGTTCCACGGCGGCATCTGCGATGCGCAGGCGGACTACTACCGCGTAGACATCGCCGGGCCTTGGCGCTTGGAGCTGACCTTCAGCCACGACACGGGCAACCTCGACGTTTGGATCTGGGATGAGGCCGAAAACGCGCCGCTGATGATCGACGGTGAGCCGATCGGCGCCTACTCCGACGATGACAATGAGGTCTTAGAGCACGCGGGGCCTGCGCTCATCCGCGTCGAGGGGGTCCAGGGCGACTCCGCGCCCTACGATCTCAACATCACCGCGCGCTGAGCGCGGCCCGCCCCTCACAGATCTGCCCGCCCCTCACTGATCCGCCCAGCGCTGCACCTCGCCCTCAAACAAGCCCCCCTCGCCGCCCAGCGCGCCTTGACGATTGGGCGCCTCGGCGCCATCCGCCGCCTTCTCGACCGTCTCCCAGGTCCCGCGCGTCAGCTTGTACTCAAAGGCGCCGGGCGTCAGGGCGAAGAGGCCCCGCCACGCCTCGCCGTCATAGGTCAGCCGCTGCCCATCCGGCGCCCAAGGCCCCCAGACCTCACGATCCCCGGTGACATAGACGCTCTCGCCGAGGGCCACGGCGGGGGTCCAGACGCGGATGAGCGCCCAAGCGCGCGCTTCATCGGGCGCCACGCTGAGGCCGAGGGTGTCGCTGACGCCCGCGATCTGCGCCGTGAGGGCCGTGCGCCCTGGCGCGAGGCCGCGCAGCATATCCCCCTCGACCTGCAAGGCCGCCGCGTCCAGCGACCAGGAGATCAGCCCCGCCTCGGGCGGGATCGTCAGGGTGATCTCGGGGTAATAGGCCTCGACGGCCCAGGCCGCGTGGCCGTTGAGCGGGATCGGGGCGCGCTCGACGCGGAGGCGCACGCCGAGGGGCTGGCGGAGATCGGGCTGACCCCACAGGAACGTCAAGATGTGCTCCAGGCGCCCCGCCCAGCTCGGCTCATTGTGATGCCCGCCGAAGTCCTCCAGGTAGCCCAGGGCGGCGCCGAAGGGGTAGCCCGCGCTCAAGGCCCGGCGCATATCTTGGACGTTGACCGCGCGCTGCACCAGCCCGTGCGGCAGCGCCCCTTGACGAAAGCCGCTGTCATCGCCCTCCTCGGTGCCGTTGTCGAGCCAGATCCGGGTCCCGGCGCGCGGCGAGGCGCTGATCGAGGCCGCCCACTCAAGGGGCCTGCGGTTATCCCACCACACCGACGGCGAGACGACGCCGACGCGGCCAAAGACCTCGGGCCAGCGCATCAAGGCATAGAGGGAGACGATCCCGCCGAGGGAGGAGCCCATGATCCCGGTGTGCTCGGGGCCGCGCGCGGCGCGCAAGTGCCCCTCAACGGCGGGGCGCAGCGTCTCGACGAGCCATGTCAGATAGACCTCGGCGCCGCCGCCGCCCAAGTCGGGATCGGTCGAGCCGGTGTAATCCCAGATGCGCTCATTGGTGTTGTCGATGGCCACGAGGATAAAGGGCTCGACGCGCCCGGCCAGGATCAGGGCGTCGGAGGTGGCGTGGAAGCGCCACGAGGCGCCGAAGGCCGCCTCCTCGTCATAGAAGAGGTTTTGGCCGTCGTGGGCATAGAGCACGGGGTAGCGCCGCGCGGGCTCATCGTCATAGCCGGGGGGCACATAGACGCGCACGCGGCGGGGCAGCAGGCCCAGCGCGTTGGGCAGCCCCTCCAGCTCAAAGAAGCGCGCGCCCTCCAAGCGGCGCAGGGCGCCTAGAGGGGGCGGGCCGCTGTCTGGATCTGGGCCGCTGTCTGGATTGGGGCCGCTGTCTGGATCTGGGCCGCTGTCTGGATTGGGGCGGGCGTCGCCAACAAGGCGGGCGTCGAGATCGGGGCCGCTGTCTGGATTGGGGCGGGCGTCGCCAACAAGGCGGGCGTCGAGATCGGGGCCGCTGTCTGGGATCATCATGTCTGGCTCCTGGGCATCGGGCGCGCTGCCCTGATCCTGCGCCGCGCCCAGGTCTGAGGCCGCGCCGGTGTCCAGGCGCGCCGCGTCGAGGGCGCGCCCTTGATCAACGCGCAGCAGCGCGTCGGGCGAGGGCGAGGCCGCCGAGCCATCATCATCACAGCCCCACAGCAGGAGGGGGACGCAGAGCGCGAATAAGGGCCTCATGGCTGGGCCTCCATGGCGTCGGGCAGATCGCTGAGGGGGCCGACGCCGACAGGCGCCCCTTGCTTGGCGGGATCACAGGCGCCCGCCTGCCCCGCCGCGTCTACGGTGATGAGCTGCACCGCGTTATAGCGATGACGCACGTCCAGGGCGTGCCCACGGCGGCGCAGGGCTTGGCGGACATCCACGGGGATCTCGGGCTCGACGATGAGCGTGTTGGGCGCCCACTGGTGGTGGACGCGGGGCGCCTCGACCGCCGCGCGGGCGTCCATGCCGAAGACCAGGGTGTTGAGCAGGGCTTGCAGCGTCCCGGTGATGATGGTCGGCCCGCCCGAGGCGCCGACGACCAGGACAACGCGCCCCTCCTTGAGGGCGATGGTGGGCGACATACTGGAGAGGGGGCGCTTGCCAGGGGCGATGGCGTTGGCCTCGCGGCCGATGAGGCCGTAGGCGTTGGGCACGCCGGGCTTGATGGAGAAGTCATCGAGCTGATCGTTCATCAAGATCCCCGTCTCACCGGCCACATACATGGCGCCAAAGGCCGTGTTGATGGTGGTGGTCAGGGCCACCGCGTTGCCCCAGCGATCCACCACGCTGAGGTGGGTCGTCCCGCCGTCCTCGGCCACGCCGTAGCGGCCGCCGTACGCGGCCATGGGCAGGGTGCGCTCGGGGCGGAAGGCCAAGCGGACGCGGGCGCGGGCGTCGAGATCGAGCATGGAGGCCAGGGGGACCGCCACGAAGTCGGGATCACCCATCACCCGCGCGCGATCGGCGAAGCCGTGCTTGAGGGCCTCGGTGAGTCGATGTAGGTAGGCGCTGCTGTTATGCCCCAGGGCCTTGAGATCCACGCCCTCCAGGACGCCGAGGATCTGGGCGATGACCGCGCCGCCGCTGCTGGGGGGGGGCATGGAGAGGATCTCATAGCCGTGGAAGTGCGCGCGGATGAGGGGGCGTGGTTGGGGCGCGTAGGCGCGCAGATCCTCGGCGGTGATCAGGCCCCCATCGGCGGCCATGGCCGCCACGAGCTGGCGGCCCACCTCCCCTTCATAGAGGGCGGCGGCGCCCTGCGCGCTGATGAGGGCCAAGGTCTTGGCCAGCTTGGGGCGGGTCAAGCGCGCGCCGCGTGGCAGGGGCAAGCCGCGCTCATCGAGGAAGCGACCGGCGAGGCGGGGGTAGCCGCGCAGCTCAGGGGCCATCACGGCGAGGCGTCGGGCCAGGACGGGGCCGACGACGAAGCCATCGCGGGCGGCCTCCAGGGCGGGGGCGACGACGCGGGCCCAGGGCAGCTTGCCGTAGCGTTGATGCAGGGCCCACAGCCCGGCCAGCTCACCAGGCACGCCCGCCGCTTTTGCGCCGCGCGTGCTGGCCTTGGCGATAACCGCGCCGTCGGCGTCGAGGAACATATCGCGATGAGCGGCGGCGGGGGCGCGCTCACGGAAATCCAGGGCGAGGGCCGCCCCGTCGGCGCGATATAGGACGGCGAAGCCGCCGCCGCCGAGGCCGGAGCCGAAGGGGTGGACGACGCCGAGCATCAAGGCGGCGGCCACGGCGGCGTCGGCGGCGTCGCCGCCCTCGGCCAGCG
>JAHJCH010000331.1 GCA_018813065.1 Myxococcota bacterium | reverse complement strand
TCTTTGCTCTAGGTTTACTGACTTTCGCTTCAGCGGAATCAGCGGCTTTCTTCTTTCTGGTCCTTGGTTTGGCTGGCTTCTCTTCGGCAGCCGGTGGTGTTTCCGCTCCCTCTACGGCCGCTGGCTCGGCGGGCGCTTCGGCGGGCTCGGCGGGCGCTGCGGCGGGCTCAACCGGCGCTGCGGCGGCCTTGATGGCCTGATCGTCCACCTTCAGCTCGGGCTTGATCTCCGCTTGCTTGTGGATCGCCGCCGTCACCGCGTCGGCGAGGCCCAGCGTGACGCCCATCACCTTGTCCACCTTGGCCTTCACCGGGCGCGCCTTGCCGCCCGTGAGGTAGCGGATGCCGTCCACCGCGCGCAGGCCGTCGGCGATGGCGGAGATGGCGTCGGCGGTGTTGTTGACCAGATCGCCGCCCGCGAACACCCCCTCCATCCCCGTCATGCCGTCCTCGTTGACCGCGATCCAGCCGCGCTTGTCGCCAATCACGCCCGCCGCCTCGCTGGGCAGCCAGCTCAAGTCCGGGCCTTGGCCCACGGCGACGATGATGTGATCGCAGATGACGCGGTGCTCGACGCCCTCGATGAGCTGGGGGCTGGGCCGCCCGCCCGGTCGCTCGCTGGGCACCATCTCCGCTGGCCCCCAGACGTAGTCCAGCCGACCATCCGCCCGGCGCTCCACCCGCAGCGGGACGTTCTGCGTCATAAAGAGGACCTCTTCGGCCTCGGCGTCCTCCAACTCCTCCCAGTCCGCAGGCATGTCCTCGAAGCGCCGACGGTAGGCCATGATCACCTCGCTGGCCCCCAGCCGCCGCGAGACACGCGCGCTGTCCACGGCGGTGTTGCCGCCACCCACCACGATGACCTTGTCCCCCGGCTTGACGCCGACGTCCCGCGAGAGGTGGTGATCCCGCAGGAAGCTGAGCGCGTCACGGACCCCCTCAAGGTCCTCGCCCTCCGCCCGCAGCTTGTGCGCCTTCATTAAGCCCGTGCCGATAAACAGCGCGTCGTATTCTTCGCGCAGCCCAGCGAACTCCTCGGGCTGGACCTTGTGGTTGACGCGCAGCTCCACGCCCGCGTCGATGAGCATCTGAACCTGCTTGTCGAGGCTGGGCACAGGGAAGCGGTACTTGGGGATGCCAAAGAACGTCGCGCCGCCGAGCTTGGGCAGCGCCTCGTAGAGCGTGACGGCGTAGCCCCGGATCGCGAGGTAGTAGGCCACCGTGAAGCCCGATGGGCCACCACCAATGATGCCCACCTTCTTGCCCCGCCCCTCCTCGGCGTTGACCTGGGGCTTGACCACCTCGCTGAGATCGTCAAATCGCTCCGTGGCGAAGCGCTTGAGCCAGCGGATCGCCACCGGATCGCCGCTGAGGCCGACGGTGCAGACGTCCTCACACCGCCGCGTGCAGACCTTGCCGCACATCTCCGGCATGGGGTTGTTTTCGTAGATCTCTTGGACCGCTTGGGCGTAGTCGCCTTCGCGGATCGCCTTGATGTAGTCGGGGATGCGCATGTGCGCGGGGCAGGCGCTGATGCAGATGCCACACTCGACGCAGCGGGCAGCCTCCTTCTGGGCCTGCGCCTCGGTGTAGCCAATGACCACCTCGGCCCAGGTCTGGGGCCGCTGGGTCACCTCCAGCATGGGGATCGGCTCGCGCTTGGGCTCGACGAGGCGGAAGCGGGCGTCCTTGCGCCAGCCCTTGTCCGCGCCATCCCAGGCCTTGTGGTTGACCCCCGGGATGTAGCGGAAGACCTCCGGGTCGCTGTCGCTCCAAGAGTACTCGTTGCTCATCCCCAGCGAGCCCGAGGGGCAGACATCGACGCAGAGCGCGCACCAGCAGCAGCGCCCATAGTCCAGCAAGGGCCGCAGCCCAGAGTCGCCCTTCTGCGCTTGATCGACGACGACCATGTCGATCGCCTCGTTCTGGCAGATGTCGGCGCAGGTGCCGCAGCCAACGCAGGTCGCCGTGTCGTTGATGTGCCACCCTCGGTAGCGATCCGCCCCCTCTCGGTGGGTGTCGGCCACAGGCACCGTGTAGGGCTTGGAGAAGGCCCGCACCCAGGTGGAGAAGGGGGCCAGCACGTCTTTAAGGCTCATATCACCTCTCCATCTCGGGCGGGCAGGTCTGCATCGACACCATCGTCGCTGAGAGATCGGCGATGTTGAGGCCCGGCAGCATACGCTCCAGCAGCGAGAAGCCATGGACGTAGGAGGGCCCACGCACGTGCATCCGCCGCAGCTTGTCGCTGCCGTCGGTGACCATGTAGTAGCCCATCTCTCCCCGGCTGGCCTCGGCGCGGAGGTAGGTCTGCCCCGTGGGGATCTTCCAGTGCAGCATGTTGGGCAGCCTGGCGCAGAACGGCCCGTCGGGGATCTGTCGCATGATCTGCCGGATGATCTTGATCGACTGCTCGATGTCGCCGCGCCGCACCAACGTCCGCGACCAGATGTCGCAGCCGTCGGCGGTGATGACGTCGAAGTCCAGCGCTGGGTAGACGAGGTAGGGGTCCACCCGCCGAATGTCGATGGGGCGCCCGCAGCCACGCGCGGTGGGGCCGCTGATGCCCATCTCGTCGATCCACTCAGGCTTGACGATGCCGACGCCCTGCGTGCGCTTTTGGAAGACGGCGTTGTCAAAGATGAGGTTGTCCAGCGCAGGCAGGCGCTCTTCGATGGTCTTGAGCGTGCCCTCAAGCCGCTCGAAGAAGCCCTCGGGGATGTCGCGCCGCACGCCACCATAGATGATGTACATGTGGTAGACACGCCCCCCGCTCAGCTCCTCAAAGCGGTCGAGGATGTAGTCGCGCAGCGTGTACGTCCAGTTGGGGACCACCCCCAGCCCCAGCGTGCCCGCTTGGCCGCCAAGGGCCTGGACCGTGGCGGCCAGGCGGGCCAGCTCCAAGACCAGCGTGCGCAGCCACTTGGCCCGCTCTGGGATCTCAATCCCCGCCAGCTCCTCAAGCCCCGCCGTCAGCAGGTACTCGTTGGTGTCCGGCTCCGGCACACAGATCCGGCAGACGATGGGGAAGGCTTGGATAAACTTGCGCCGCTCCACGAGCTTCTCAAAGCCACGGTGGAGGTAGCCGACGTGCGTGCGGCCCAGCTGGATGGTGTCGCCCTGAACCCAGATCTGCACGGACATGTTGCCGGTGATCCCCGGGTGCTGGGGGCCGACCCAGAGCTGCGTGTGCTTCTCAAGCGGGCGCTCAGTCATGGAGTAGCCTCTTCTCCCCGGCCTCGGCGCCGATGTAGTCGCGGGTGTTGATGGCCTGACGCCCAGGGCGCTCGGGGATGCTGTCGCGGACAAACTTGACCGTGTCAAAGTCGCGGCGCATCGGCGGCATGTCCCGCCAGCCCTCCAGGTTGAAGGGCTCGCCCACGCGCGGGCTGCCTGGGAACTTCAGCCCAAACATCTCGCCCATCTCGTGCTCGTAGGTGACCGCCTGGGGCCAGAGCTTGTGGAGGCTGTCGGCGGTGGCCGCCTCGCGGTCGATCCGCGCGCAGACCATCAAGATCTCGTAGGTCTGTGGGTTCGTCAGCGTGTAGGTGAGCTGGAACTCGTTGTCTTCGATCCAATCTACGGCGGAGTAGTGCGTGAGCTGGACAAATGGCGTGTGCGTCTTGAGGTATGTCAGCACCGGCAGCGTCTGCTCGGCCTTAATCCCAATCTGTATGAGGTTGGCGCGCTGCTGGTGGGTCCACAGCACCTCAAATTGATGTCGCTTCAGCGTCTCAATGTGTGTCTTCATGGTCACCAGCTGTAGTCCGGCAAGTCCCAGTCATGGATGATCTTCTTCTGGTTCTCGCGGTACCAGTCGAGGCGCTCCAGGTAGTCGAGGTAGCCGTTGGCCTCGCCTTTTTTGATCTTGTCCATCAGCGCGGCGAAGCCCTCGATCAGCGCCTCGGGGCGCGGCATACAGCCGCTGATGTACATGTCCACCGGCAGGTAGAGATCCAGCTGCTTCATGGTGGCGTAGGAGTCCCAGTACATCCCGCCGTTGATCGTGCAGGAGCCCAGGCCGACGACCCACTTGGGGGAGGGCATCTGCTCGTAGGAGCGGATCACGCGCTTGAGCGTCTTGATCGAGAGGTAGCCCGAGATGATCAGCACGTTGGCGTGCCTGGGCGTGGGCCGCGTGGAGATGCCAAAGCGCTCCATGTCGAAGCGGGCGGTGCCCAGCGGCCTCAGCTCGATGGAGCCGCAGCCCGTGCCATAGGCCAGGACGTGCAGCGAGTTGGCCCGAAACCAGTTCTTGATGCGTTGGATGGCCTCGCGGTACTTCAACGGCTCAGGCTTCTCGCCCAAGAAGCACTCGTCTTGGCAGCGCGCGTGGGGCTGGCTCCCCTCAGGGATCGGGGGGACGCCGTGTAAGACCGGCAGCTCGTCTCTCATCACGCTCACCTCCACAAGATCAAGGCCACGGCGAGGACGCCCGCCGCCGTGGGCCAGCCCAAGAAGAACCGGATGCTCTGCTCAGGGCGGAAGCGCGGGAAGACCGCGCCGACGAAGATCGACCACATGTAGATAAAGAAGGTCTTGATAAAGGCTTCTAAGATCGAATGGGCGCCGCCAAGGAACAAGTTCATAAAGAGCACGACCTTGGCGATGGCGAAGATCGCGCGGCCGCTCATCTGTAATGACTGAAACGCGGTGTTGTACTCGGTGGCGGGGCCGACGGGGATCTCCGTCGGCGCGCCGACGATGTTAAAGGGCGGGTACATGTTCATGCCCAAGAGCGCCAGGAAGGCGGCGATGGAGGCGAAGGGCAGCTGGAAGAGGTTCCAGCCCAAGACCCCCTTGGTGAGCATGGCGGCGCGCTGGTGCTCGACGATCTCAAAGACCGAGAAGGAGCCGCTGGAGGCAACAATGGCCACCACGGCCAGGCCAAAGGGCAGCTCGTAGGCGGTCATCTGCGCCAGCCCACGGCCTACGCCGATGGGGGAGTGCGGGTGGCCGCCGTCGGCGGCGCCCAGCGCCATGCCCAGGGAGCCAAAGAACATAAAGTACATCACCAGCAGCAGATCGCCGCTGAAGTGGAAGCCCTCTAGGAAGGGCACGCCCACGATCACCGGGATCAGCAGGTAGAAGCCCGCCGCGCCCGCCAGGCGGAAGACCGGGCCGAGGATAAACATCACCCCGTGGTGCGTGCCCGTGCGCAAGAACAGCACCTTGCCCAGATCGATAAAGGGCTGGTAGACCGGCGGCCCAATTCGACCCTGAATCCGCGCCATGATCTTGCGCACGACGCCGCCCGTGGTGAGGCCATAGGCCAAGGCCACCATCAGGCTGATCAGGGAGACGATCACATGAAGGAGTGTGTCCATATTAGGGCCTCCCCATCACAGATAAGAGGATCAGGAGCAGGAGCACGCTGTAGAGCGCATAGGTTTGGGCGTTGCCGGTGTAGAACCGCGCGGCGACGCTGATCAGCGCCTGGGTCCCTTGTTCGAGCTGCGCCCAGAGGCGCGTCGGCCAATCGCGCAGCAGCGGGGCGAAGGCGCGCTCATAGATCCGGTTGAAGTCGTAGGCGAAGTGGATCTCCTCCGGCGGCGGCGGGATCTCGCCCGCGTAGACGATGTCGAGCTGGCCGACCTTTTGGACCCGAGGCCAGGCCAGGTAGAGCAGGCCCAGCGCCGCCAGGAAGACGATCATGACCAGGATCATGGTGTAGACGGGGTTGTAACTGCCCGCCGCCACCGTGAGCTGGAGGCCGTCGATGAGGTCGATGTCCCGGCCAAGCAGGCCGCCGACGAGGTGCTGGATCGGCCTCAGGATGGCCTGGGGCCAGGCGCCCAGGACCAGCAGCCCGATCATCAACACGCCTTGGGCGATCAGCAACGGCAGCGGCGCCTCCCTGACATGGCGGTGGCGTGTCTTGAGCTGGCCGAGGAACACGCTGTGGATCAGCCGGTAGAGGTAGAGGAAGGCGATCAGCGAGGCGAACATGGTGAAGGCCAGCAGGCCATACCAGCCTTTCTCTAGGAGGGCGTGGTAGAGCAGCCACTTGCCGGTGAAGCCGCCCAGCGGGGGCACGCCAGAGACGGCGATGATGCCGATGAGCACGCTGATGAAGCTGAAGGGCATGACCTTGATCAGCCCGCCCATCTGGTACATCTGGCGCGTGCCCACGCGCAGGATCACGCCAGCGATGGCGAGGAACAGCAGCATCTTAAAGGCGAAGTGGTGGACCGTGTGGTAGAGGGCCGCCGTCCAGCCCAGCGGGCTTAAGAGCGCCAGCCCCATGATGATGTAGGCGACCTGGCCGATCGAGGAGTAGGCCAAGAGCCGCTTGGCGTCCTCTTGCAGCGCGGCCATCAGCGTCATGGCGAAGGCCGTGATGCCCGCCAGCCAGGCGATCAACGGTGTGATGGCGATCTGCGGCCCCAGGCTGGGGGCGGCCAGCGCCGTCAGGGCCAAAATCAGCATAAAGATCGGCAGCTTGGAGATGACGCCAGAGAGGAAGGGCGTGAAGGCGTCGGGGGCCTCGGTGTAGGCGTCGGGGGCGTAGATGTGGACGCCAAAGGCGGCGGCCTTGAGCAGCATCGCGCCGATCATCAGCCCCCAGGTCAGCGCCTCCGCCGCCCCCGTCAGGGCGCTGAGGTGGGC
Source organism: Myxococcota bacterium (assembly GCA_018813065.1). GTDB lineage: Bacteria > Myxococcota_A > Bradymonadia > UBA7976 > UBA1532 > JAHJCH01. The sequence goes on along the minus strand of JAHJCH010000331.1, from coordinate 16,029 downwards.
GATGTCGCCGACGCCCCGGCTGAGGGCGACCATAAAGGCGCCCAGGAGCAGGAAGCCCGCCGCGCCGCTGAAGAGCATGTAGCGGTAGCCCGAGCGCTGGCCGCCGATGATCATGTAGCTCAGCCAGGTCATCATCTCCCAGGCCACGAAGACCACGAGCAGATCACGGGCTTCGAGGAGCATCACCACCGCGCCGAGCAGGGCGAGGAAGAGGCCGTAGAAGCGCGGCGTCGCCTCCATCGAGAGGCTGGCCAGCGCCACGACCCCCGCGCCGCCGAAGACCAAGAGGCTGAAGAGGCCGCGCAGCGTGTACAGCGCCGGGGCGTGGCCTCGGAAGTAGAGGTAGCCGCCGATGAGCACGAAGAAGAGGGTCATAAAGCCCAGCGTCTCGCGCTCGAAGAGGGCGCCGATGAACACCAAGAGCAGGCCCGCGCCGAGGAGCAGCGAGACGCTGAAGCTGGAGGCGCCAGCGACGTGGCGCAGCAGGTAGAGGCCCAGGCCGAGGCTGAGGATGGCGAAGACGCCCGGCGGGATGATCTCCGACCAGGGGCGCGGCGCGGCCAACGCGCTGGGCGCCTCGTCCTCGCGGTCCTCACCGGCGGCGCTGGCGCGGTACCAGCGCAGGTAGTAGACCAGCTCGAAGAAGGCGCCGATGAGGATCGGGGCCACCCAGGCGAGGTTGTTGTGCGTGCTCAGCCCTTGCAGCGCCACCCACTTGCCGAAGAAGCCGGCGAAGGGCGGCAGGCCCGTGATCGACAACAGCGCGATGGCGAAGATGATCTTGAGGAGCGGCTGCTGGGCGAAGGCGCCGCGCCAGTCCTTGAGATCTGCCCCGCCGTGGAGGCCCGCCAGCCACAGGAGCGCGACCTTGGCGAAGGTGTGGTTGATCACCAGCAGGCCCACCGCCCAGAGATGCACGTTGTCCACCCGCGCGAAGGGCATCAGCGCGAAGATGAGCCCCAACTGCGCCGAGGAGGAGTAGCCCAGCATCCGCCGGACGTTGGTCTGCCGCGCGGCGATGAAGTTGGCCGAGACGAAGGTGATCAGCCCCAGCGTGGCGATGGCGTTGAGCCACATGGTGCCCATGGGGAAGAGCTGCACCAGCTTCCAGGCGGCGAAGATCATGGCGTTGACGGCGGTGCCCACGAGCAGGGCCATCACGCCCGGCTCGGCGGCCTCATAGAGATCGATCCCCGGCCCATTGAGCGGAAAAATCTTCAGCTCCGCGACCATGGCCACCAGGATCAACCCCAGGGCCACGGCCAGCCCCTTAGCCAGCGGACCGCCGCTGGGCAAGAGCGAGGGGACATCGTCGAGGTAGAGCGTGTGCGTGGCCTTGTAGATCAACGCCACCCCCAAGAGCAGGAAGGTGGAGGCCAGCGCGCCAAGCACCATGTACTTAAAGGAGGCCTCCAGCGCTGGTCTCTCATCGCCCATCAGCACGAGGGCGAAGGTGGCGATGGAGGTGATCTCCAAGAAGACAAAGAGGTTGAAGAGATCCCGCGTCATGATCAGGCCCACGGCGCCGACGACGAGCAGGATCTGGATGATGTGGCCGCGCACGCTGGGCAGCTGATGGCGCGCCTTGAGGTAGAAGAGGCTGCCCATCGCCGTCCACAGCGCCAGGTTGATGAAGATGATCTCTTCGTAGTCCACGCGGAGGGTGATGCCGATGGGCGCCGCCCAGCCCCCCGTGGTGATCAGCTGCGCCTCGGCGCCGGACTGGAGGTGCCCCAGCCAAGACAAGGCGATGAGCGCCATGACCAGCAGGGTGGCGAAGTGAAAGAACTGGGTCACGCCGCGCCCAAGCTTGTCGAGCAGCGGGAGGATAAACGCCACCGCCAGCGGGATGGCGATGAGGAGGATTGGGTTTACCACTTCAACCTCGCCAGCGTGTTGACGTCCAGGGTCTTATGCCGGGCGTACAGTCGGACAATCACCGCTAACATCAAGGCCGTGGTGCCCACGCCGATGACGATCGCGGTCAGGACCATGGCCTGAGGGACCGGGTCCATCACATTGGCGCTCACAGTGAGGTCGCTGGCGCCCTTGAGCATCTCGGCCTTGTCGATGATCGGCGCCGTGCCGCCCTTGATGTAGCCAAGCGCCACGATCAGGAGATGGACACCGGCGCTGAGAATGCTAAAGCCCAGGGTCATCTTGATGAGATCGCGCTTGAGGAGCGCGGTGGCCAGCCCCACCAAGATCAAAATCAAGGCGCTGGCGCCATAGAGGGTAGAGGGGTTGATCATCACTCGCGCTCCCCCGCCTGCGTCATCACCTCCAGCAGCGCCGACAGCTCCGAGCCCACCTTGAGGCCGATGAGGACATAGATGATGGGGATGATCCCCGCAGAGAACAGCCGATTCCACACGCCCAAGGCCTCGGGATCGTTGCCCAAGAAGGAGCCCAGGCCGATGAGGCCGAGGAGGCCGACGACCACATAGGCCAAGCCCGAGAGGGACTCGACCCAGGATAAGAGGGCGTGAGGCAGGTGACGATCGCGGTTGGCCAGCAGCAGCAAGAGGACCGCTGAGGCCACCACGGCGCCGCCCTGGAAGCCGCCGCCGGGGGTCAAGTGACCGTGGATGAAGATGTAGGCGCCGAAGAGGAGCACGGGGGGCATCAGGAGCCGCGCGCCCGTCTCCACGATCTCGCTGGCGGGGGTGGGCTTGGGCACGCACACGCCGCCACGGCGGCGCAGCACGAAGCCGACGCCCGTCACCGAGAGGAAGAGGACGACGACCTCGCCCAAGGTGTCGAGGCCACGGTAGTTGACGATCACCGAGGTGACGATGTTGGCGCCTCGGTTCTCCACCACGCCCTGCTGGACATAGTGGGCGGCGACGCCTTGGAGGACCTCGGCGGGCGCGAAGAAGGGCAAGAGTTGCCAGAGGGTCACGCCAAGAAAGAGCAACGCGATGAGCGAGATGAGGGCCTTCACGCCTCCACCTCCTGCGTGCGGCGGATGGTGATCAAGAAGATCACCGTCGTCAGGCCAGAGCCGATGGCCGCCTCGGTCATGGCCACGTCGGGGGCGCCCATCCTCAAGAAGAGGTAGGCGGCGACGAGGCTGACGGCGCCGGAGAAGATCACGGCGGAGATGAGGTTGCGGCTGAAGAAGGTCATCAGCGCGGCGGCGATCATGACCAAGCACATCAGGGCGTCGATGTAGATCACGCCTCGTCCTCCTTGGCGCGGTCATCGCGGCCCACCATGGGCAGGCCGAGCCGGTACATGGCGCGGGCGAGCGCGTGGGATGAGAGCGGGTTGGTCAAGATCACGAAGAGGATGATCAGCGCGATCTTGGGCAGCCACTCCACGCGGATGAGGCCCATACCCAGCAGGCTGAGGATCACCCCCAGCGTGCTGGCCTTGGTGCCCGCCTGCACGCGGTTATAGAAGTCCGGCATCCGGGCGAGGCCGATGGCCGCGAGGAAGAGGAAGATGGCGCCGATCAAGGTGATCAGCGCGCCAATGAAGCCAAGCACTTAGACCCCCTTGTCGAAGTAGCGGGCCAGCGACATGACGCCCACGAAGGAGAGCAGGGCGTAGACGAAGGCCACGTCCAGGTAGATGGCCCGCTCGCTGAAGACGGCGTAGCCGACGATGAGCGGGAGGATGAGCATGGTCAGCACATCGACGCTGAGCGCCCGCGAGGCGGCCTCTGGCCCCCGGTAGAGGCGCCACAGCGCCAAGAGCGCGCCCAGCCCGCCGATCACCAACGCTACGGTGAGGATCGCGTTAACCAAAGATCACCTCCAGGTAGCCCTCGAACTGGCTGACGATGGCCCGCGTGGCCCCGTCGATGTCCTCGGACTGGATGTCAATCCAGTGGATCAGGAGCGTGTCGCCCTCGATGTCCACGGTGAGGGTGCCCGGCGTGAGGGTGATGGAGTTGGCCAAGATGAGGCGGGCGACCTTGCTCTCAAGGCGCGTCTTGACCCGCACGACGCCGGGGTTGATGTTGATGGTGGGGGCGATCACCCGACGAGCCACGTCGATGTTGGACTCGACGATGGCCTTGAGGAGCACGCCGAGGTAGATGAAGGCCATGATCACGCGCTTGGGGCTGAGGAGCCGCCGCGCGCCGAGGCTGGGGCTTTGGAGGGTGAAGAGGGCGATGAGGGCGGAGACGCCCAAGCCCACATACACCTCCTGTGGATCGAGGCTGCTGGTGAGCACCCACCACATCAAGAAGAGCATGGTGGTCACCAAGAGGAAGCGAGCGAGCCCGCCCGCGAGAGAGTTAACCATGGGCCCTCTCCTCATCTTTGCCAGGGTTTTCGGTGCTCTGTGCGTCACGCTTCGCGTCGAAGCGCGTCGCCAGATCGGCGATAAAGCGCATCATCTCCACCGCCCGCTCATCCGCGATCTTGTAAACGCGCCGGTTGCCCACGCGCTGGCGGTTGACGATGCCAGCCATGCGCAGGTGCTTGAGCTGCTGGGAGACCGTAGATTGACGCTGATCGATGGTGCTGGCGAGGTCTTGTACGCTCTCCTCGCCGTGGATCAGCCGACAGAGGATCTGCAAGCGGACGACGTTGGTGAAGTGCGAGACGTAATCCCGGACCGCGAGGCAGGTGCTCGGCTGGGCCAAGCGCTTGAGGTCATCGACGTTCATGCCACCTCCTGGGCTTGCGGATTTACACAAGAACATATATTCAATCAACATGAATTATACATTTGTCTGATGTCCGCGATTACGGCGGGGCTGTGGGGCGGAGCCTAAGTGACAAATCTCTGAATTTAAATGATTTCTTGGCTCAGTAATGCCGACCTTGCGGCTCAGTGTTTGGGCGGGCTCATGGTCGCCTCAGGGCAACTTTGCGCGGGGGTTCACCTCATCAAGCCTTGAGCAGCAGTGGAGGGCTGAGGTGATGTTCAGGGGCAGATCCCGACGCCGGCGCAGTCGGGGTCATTACAATCAGACAAGCCATCCCCCTCATTGTCTATGCCATCATCACAGATATGCTCTTGGCTGCACCATGTCGCGCAGTCTGGATCATTGCAATCCAATAAACCGTCTAAGTCATCATCTAAATTGTCATTACAAATGCTCTCTTGAACGCAAATGACGCCGGTGCATTGATGTAAAATATCAAGACACTGGACTTGTGCGCAGGCCACACATATTTCTGTTGTCTGAGTGCAAGCAATAAAGCAACGAGAGGCCGCACATTCAAGAGTAGGGGTTATACAGCTCGTACAGCTCATTGATAATCCCGTATTCTGAGACAGACATAACTGAACACACTCTAAATCACCATTACACACATCTACACAATCAATTCCTGTAAGAACAAAGTTATTTTCGCTGAAAATTTGGGCGTCATCATCATTTGTACATAAACCTTCTTGAACAACTTGACCAGAGCAATCGGAATCGGCACAAGCGACAAGTCCATCTCGATCTTCATCTAAGTCACCTAAACATACCTCTGAATCACCAGGACAAAAAAGCTCTGCATAGAGTTCATAGGGATTGCAATTCCCATTTGTGCTTATCGTTAAAATATGATCCCATAATGGATTAGAGCTATCCAAAACCACGCGTTCACCGCGCTCAGTGGAGGTTCCCAGCGCCAGCGGCTCGCTCGGACAGTCCATTCCGCCGCACTCCGCGCTCAGGCTCAGGGCGATTGGACCACGCTGGGCGTCAAAGACGGCTTCAGCGACGAAGAGCCCACCCTCACAGAGCGCGGGCAGATAGAAGCTGTCATCGGCCCCGGGCACAGCCACCAACATTAAGGGCTCATTGATCGGCAGTTGCACGGGCTGGTTGACCTCATCTGCGCAGCCGAAGGTCAGATCCAGGCTGAAGGCGCCGGTGGTCTTCACCGCCAAGATGTGCGCGCCTGCTGGCAGCGTCACCGTGGAGATGGTGCGCTCATCGACGCAGCGGTTATCCTGCGTGGCCTCGCAGTTGGGGCTGAGGAGCGCCACGGCGCCGCCCGCCTCCGCGTTGAGATCCACCCGCACCAGCTCCTCGGCGGGGAGGACGAAGCGATAGAAGACGTCTGGCGCGTCGCCGCCGCAGGGCACGCCCAGCGCGCTGTCGAGCGTGGCCGAGGAGGCGTCCCCTTCAAAGTGGTGCGTGCCCACCGGATCGAGGTTGATGGCTGCGGGGCAGCGGTCATTGATGTGCGTAAAGACGCAGCCGACCTCGGGCAAGCAGGCGCCGACCAGGTCGGGGTTGGGGTCCTCGCAGATCCGCGCCGCCCCGCCCTGACAGACACCCGCCGCGCAGACCTGATCGACCAAGCAGGCCTCGAGCGCGCAGGCCTCGCCGTCGGCGCGCGGGGTGTTGACGCAGCGCGCCTCATTGGGATCGCAGCGGTCGTCGGTACACACCTCGTGATCATCGCAGTCGAGGGCGGCGCAGGGATCGAGCAGCTCAACGGTGAAGGTGACGGGGCGCTCGCGGCTGACGATCAGCGAGTAGCGGCCCGCGCCGACGGCCTGGTCCAAGCGCCCATGCCCACAGGCGATCTCCGCGCCGCAGTCGCCTTCACGCAGGCTGAAGATCGCGTTGTTCTGCGCCGCGTTGACCGACACGACGCGGGGGCCGACGATGTCCAGGCCATAGACGGCGTCGTTGATGCCCGCCTCACAGCTCAGGGTGTAATCCGACGTCGCGTCGCTCAAATCCACCGTCACCTCCACGGCGGGATCAGGGCGCAGCTCGATGATCCCCTCACAGGTGTCATTGAGCGGCGGGAAGCGGCAACCGCTGGCGGGCTCGCAGAGATTGGCCGTAGACGGGTCATTGTCCTCACAGACCAGCGGATCACCGCCCTGGCAGGCGCCGCCGAGGCAGGTCTGGCCGTTAAAGCAGCGATCCGTGTCACAGGGCGTGGCGTCGGCGATGGGGGGGTGAACGCAGTCGCCCAGGCCCTCATCGCAGGCGTCATCGGTGCAGGCGTTATCATCATCGCAGTCGAGGGCTTGGCAAGGCGGCACCCAGCGCGCGTCGAGGGTGTAGAAGCCCTCGGGGGTGGCGGGATCGAGATCAACCACCAGGGTGTATTCGCCGGGCTCAAGGACGATGAGATCAGCCAGCGCCAAGCAGCGCGGCGCGTCAGGCGCGTCGCAGGGGCCTTGGGAGAGCGTCAAGCGCGGCGCCATCTGCTCTGGGGGGAGATCGACCACGTTCAAGGAGACGCCGCCGCGCTCCGCCAGCGTCAAGGTGTAGAAGACCTCGGGGCTGGGGGCCGCCTCACAGAGCGAGGCCTGCGTGTCTGAGAGATCGCGCACGATCAAATCCAGGCTCGCCTGCGGGGTCGGCGCGCCCAGGGTGAAGGGGGTGGACGCGATACACGCGTCATTGGGCGGCGGGTAGACGCAGCCCACCCCCGGCGCGCAGCGCTCCGCCGTCTGCGGATCTTCATCCAGGCAGCTCAGCGGCTGGCCGCCTTGACAGACCCCTGCTTGACACGTCGCCCCCTCGGTGCAGACGTCGAGGGCGCAGGGCGTATCAGAGAGCGGATCATGGGCGCAGCGATCAAGGGCCTCATCGCAGCGGTCCCCGGTACACACATCGCCGTCATCACAGCCCCAGGCGCAGGAGAGATCATCCCGCTCACAGGCGCCCTGCGCGCAGATAAAGCCGGGATCGCAATGCGGCGCGCTGCTGGGATCGAGCGCGCAGGCCCCGGCGAGGCAGACCGCCGCGCCCAGGCAAGGATCGGCGGGCGCGCAGTCGCCGTCCACGCGGCACTCGCAGATCCAAGCGCCCGCGCGGCAGGCCCCCGAGGCGCAGGTGTCGGGCTGCGTGCAGGGCTCTTGATCATCACAGGCTTGGCCGTCATTGGGCGCGGGCGCGCACTGACCCGTCTGAGGCACGCAGACGTTGATGAGGCAGGGATCGCCGAGGGCGGGGCAGGTCACGACCGAGGCGGGATCGAGGACGCAGGCCGCGTCGCGACAGACCAAGCGGCCGTTGCAGAGATCGGCGTCATCCATCGCCGCGCAGTCGGCGTCCGCCGCGCAGTCGCCGCAGATATCGGGGCCGCCCACGCAGGCGCCCGCCGCGCAGACATCCGGCGCCGTGCAGGGGTTGCCGTCCTGGCAGGCGCCCTCGATGGCCTCCTGCACGCAGGCGCCCGAGCTGGGCTCACAGCGCGCCGCTTGGCAGGGCGCGTCGGGGGGGCGACAGGTGATGATCGTGTCGGGATCGAGGGCGCAGCGCCCGCCTTGGCAGCTCAAGCGGCCATTGCAGAGATCGGCGTCATCGAGGGCCGCGCAGTCCAGATCATCGCGACACTGACAGTCATCGGCGCCGGAGACGCAGCGCCCGCCTTGGCAGACATCGGGGCGGGTGCAGAGATCGCCGTCCTCACAGATCGCGCCGTCAGCGATGGGCGCGCTCTGACACAGCCCTGTGCTGGGGAGGCAGAAGACCGCCAGGCAAGGATCAGCGGGGGCGGGGCAGCGCACCACGGAGGCGGGATCGTGGGCGCAGGCGCCGTTGACGCAGCGGAAGACGCCGTTGCAGAGATCGTCATCGTCGAGGGCCGCGCAGGCGGCGTCGTCTGTGCAGCCGCACTGTGGTGGACCGGGGACGCAGAGGCCGCCCTGGCAGGCGTCGGGGGCGCTACAAGGATCATCATCATCGCAGGGCAGCCCGTTGAGGGCGGGCTCGACGAGGCAGTCGCCCGTCTCTGGGGCGCAGCGGGCCACCTCGCACTGCCCTTCGGGGGTGGGGCAGGTGATGACGGTGGCCGGATCGACGACGCAGGCGCCCTCGACGCAGGTCAACACGCCGTTGCACAGATCGCGATCATCCGCCGCCGCGCAGTCGGCGGGGGCGCGGCAAGCGCAGACCAGATCACCGACGCAGCGGCCGCCCTCACAGCGATCGCCCTCCGTGCAGGCGTCCTGATCGTCGCAGCCTTGGCCGTCGGCGACGGGGATCTCCACGCACGCGCCGGTGCTCGGCGTGCAGGCGGCCTCCAAGCAAGGCGCTGAGGGGGGCGGGCAAGCCACGGCGCGGCTGGGATCATCCACGCAGGCGCCCTCGACGCAGGCGGGCGCGCCGTTACAGAGATCGCCGTCATCGGCGCAGTCCTCATCCTCAGCGCAGGCGAGCCCCCCGTCATCCGTCTCAAAGGGCGCGTCCATCGAGGCGTCCTTGATAAAGCGAGGCTGCGGATCATCATCACAGCCCAAGGGGATCGCCAGCAGGGCGGCGAGGCCGATGAGCGCGAGCGAGGCCAGCGGATCAAGGCGACGCGGGGGGGGTCTGGTTCGCATGGGTGTTTCTTCTGTAGCTGGGCAGGTCGGGGTGTGATTCTTCGAGATTCCTCCGCCGCCGTCAAACGCCGTCGAGCTTTCCGGCGGGGTGAGATCAGCGCGGTGGTCAGCGACCCACGAGCTTGTTAGAGTGCGCGGTCTAAATTGACGAGGAAGGACCGATCCATGTGGAGGATCATCACGCTCAGCCTCGCAGCTTACTCCCTCGGAGGGCACGCCATGGCGCTTGAATATCCAAACGCACCGCGCGGAGCGCAGATCGACATCTATCACGGCCTGGAGATCGCCGATCCCTACCGCTGGCTTGAGGCGCTCGACAGCGCGGAGACGAAGGCGTGGGTGGAGGCGCAGAGCGCGCTGGCCGAGGCGCACCTCAGCGCCGCGCCGCGCCGCGCGCAGCTCGGTGAGCGGCTCACGGCGCTGTGGAACTACCCCAAGTATGGGCTGCCCTCCAAGCACGGAGAACAATACTTCTTTAGTAAAAACGATGGTTTACAAAATCAGAGCGTGATCTACAGCGTCAATGAGCTGCGAGGCACGCCGGCGATCTTTTTAGACCCAAACGCCCTCTCTGAAGATGGCACCGTCGCGCTCAAGAACATCGAGTTCACGCGAGACGGCGCGCTGGCCCTCTACGCGACCTCGACGAGCGGCTCTGACTGGGAGACCTTCAGGGTCCGCGACGTCCACGCAGGCCAAGACCTGCCCGATGTCATCGAACGCACCAAGTTCAGCGTCGCGGCTTGGACCAAGGACAACAAAGGCTTCTTCTACGCGCGCTTTGATCAGCCCACGCAGGGCAAACTCGAAGACATCAACCTCAATCAAAAGCTCTACTACCACGCCCTGGGCACCCCTCAGACGGCGGATCAGCTGATCTACGCGCGCCCCGACGAGCCGGAGTGGGGCTGGGACCCACGCGTCACCGATGATGGGCGATATTTGATCATCACGGTCTGGAATGGCACCGATCCACGCACGCGGGTGTATTACAAAGATCTAAGCCAAACCGATTTGGGCTTAGTTGAAGCGCCCGTCGTACGGTTACTTGATGACTTTGACGCCAAATATCACTTCTTAGGCAACGCTGGCGAGACGTTCTACTTCCAAACCAACCTTGAAGCCTCGAATGAGCGCGTCATCGCCATTGACCTCAAGCAGCCCCAACGCGCGGCGTGGCGTACGCTGATCCCGGAGAGCGAGGCGGTGCTCGCCCAGGTCGCGCTGATCGGCGATCACTTCGTCGTCCACGCCCTCAAGGACGTCAAGGCGCGGTTGACGATCCACGGGCTCGACGGCGCGCTCATCCAAGAGATCGACCTCCCCGCCCCAGGGGCCATCGAGGGCCTCTCAGGCGAGCGCCACGGTAATGAGCTTTTCTACGGATTTACCTCTTATCTCTACCCAACGACGCTCTATCGTTACGACTTTAAAAATCGAACCAGCGAAGTATTCCGGGCGCCAGAGATTGATTTTGACGCCAGCCAATATGAGACGAAACAGGTCTTTTACAAGAGCAAAGATGGAACATCTATCCCGATGTTCTTGACCCATAAAAAAGGGATCAAGCTTGATGGATCAAACCCAACATTCTTATATGGCTATGGGGGCTTTAATATCAGCATCACGCCCGCATTTAGCGTCAGCCGTTTAATCTGGCTTGAGATGGGCGGTGTCGCCGCTTACCCAAATCTACGAGGCGGCGCGGAGTACGGTGAGGCCTGGCACCAAGGGGGGATGCTCGATCAAAAGCAAAACGTCTTTGATGACTTTATTGGTGCCGCTGAATATCTGATCAAAGAAGGCTACACTCAGCCTAAGAAGCTGGGCATCGCTGGAGGCAGCAATGGCGGTCTTTTAGTGGGCGCGTGCCTTACACAAAGACCGGATCTCTTTGGCGCGGCTTGGATCGCTGTTGGCGTGCTTGATATGCTCAGATTCCAAAAATTTACGATTGGTTGGGCTTGGGTCCCTGAATATGGAACATCCGATGACCCACATCAATTTAAAAACTTGCTTAAATACTCGCCATTACACAACATTCGCCCCAACATCGGCTACCCCGCGACGCTGATCACCACCTCTGACCACGATGATCGTGTGGTGCCCATCCACTCCTATAAGTTTGGGGCCGCGCTGCAAGCGGCGCAGATCGGCGCCAACCCCATCTTGGTGCGGATCGAGACGAAGGCCGGGCACGGCGCGGGCAAGCCCACCTCCAAAAAGATCGAGGAGCAGCGGGACGTGTGGACCTTCTTCGCCGCCGCCCTCGGCGTCCAGTGATGGCCTAGGATGACCCTGGAGGAGAAAGCCGCGCGGATCATGGAGATCCTCGACGCGCGCTTCGGCGATCCCGCGCCGACTTTGCGCTTTGAGGACCCCTACACCCTGCTCGTCGCCGTGATGCTCAGCGCCCAGACCACAGACAAGAAGGTCAATGAGGTCACGCCTGGGCTCTTCGCGCTGGCCAAGACGCCCCAAGCGATGGCGCGACAAGACGAGGCGGTGATCCGCGCGGCGATCCGCACGATCGGGCTGGCGCCGACCAAGGCCAAGCGGCTGATCGCGCTGAGCCAGCGGCTCGTCGAGGCCTTCGATGGCGTGGTCCCCCAGGACATGGCGGCCCTGGAGAGCCTCCCTGGCGTGGGTCATAAGACCGCCTCAGTGGTGATGTCCCAAGCCTTCGGCGTGCCCGCCTTCCCTGTGGATACACATATTCACCGCCTCGCGCGCCGTTGGGGCCTCTCCGATGGCTCAAACGTGGTCAAAACCGAGGCGGACCTCAAAGCGATCTTCCCCAAAGCGCGATGGAATCAACTCCATATCCAAATTATCTCATTTGGTCGCGTATTTTGCCCTGCGCGGGGCCATGAGCCCTCTCAATGCCCGATTTGCTCTTGGGCTCAAACAAATAATCCGCACTAAACAACAACACAACCATAGAAAATAAAAAAGATTATGCCTCATCTAGAAGATCTACGCGATCAATACGAAAAAACACCCAGGGTGATTAGCCAAGACCTCCGGGAGATCATCCATGAACGTGGAGAAACACGAACGCACCTGCCTGTAGTGAAGCTGAGCATCTTCGTCGCGCTCGTAATCGCGATCTCGATCTTTGTGAATCAGCAATATGGCACAAATATCATGATCTTCCTCTTTATGAGTTCACCGATCACGCTTGGCGTGTTTATTGGGCTCATTCGCTCATCTTCGCCGATGGTTCAGCTTGAGGGGAAGCTGCGGATCGCGCCGCTGGTCTTGGGGCGGGTGGTTGAGGCGCCCAACCACCTCCACCGCCCGGGGGGTGAGGCGGGTGTCGCCCATGTTGTCTTCTGCCCCGATAAGCCCTTTGACGGGATCTACCTCAAGGACGCCGTCAAGCACCTGCGCTCAGCGCGCCAAGCCGCTGAGCCGCCGCAGGATCTCGGCGCGGCGTTGGCGGCGCTCAAGGCGGAGGGGGAGCAGCCCCCGCTGCGGCTCCCTGAGGCCTACACGCCAGAGGGCGCGGTCTACCTGGTCGCCGTCAAGGTCAACCCCGCGCGGCTCCCTCAGCGCAAGATCAGCGATGGGCTCGTGCCGCTGCTCGTCAATGTTGAGGCGGGCGTCGCGGTGCACGTCTGAGCGCCGAGCGGCCTCACTCCCCAGGCGGGAGCGGGGGGGCATCAACCGCGTTGCCCACGCCGTAGGCCACGCAGCCCTTTACGCGCGCCAGCGAGGCCCCTGGGCTATAAGCGACGAGGTACACGGTGTCCAGCCCCGCCAAGCGGCGCGCCTCAATCGGCACCACCTGATTCACTCCATTGCACGTGATCTCCGCCAGCACCTCAAAGCCATCGCCTGAAACCGCTTGATCTGGGCAGCACTCGAGCCAACCACAGCTGACGTCTCGCGCCTGTAAATCAGCGCATACATTATCAGGTGAAACACCAGCTTGGCCTTGACATCTTGTTGGCATGCTTGGCGTTAAAATAATTTTACCGCCAAGCGCAGATCGACACATTAAAAATAAATTATCCGCTGGATTTGGCACTTCTAATGGCGGAGAGTATTCACAATCGGGATCAGCATCAAGCATAAAGGCTTGACCTTCAAGACATTGGTAACTTGTACATTCTCTGGGGCAATCGGACCAAGTACAGTCATCTTGGCATAAACGCTCTTGGAGATTACATGGGCAGTTACCTAAATCAATTCGGGGGTTACACTCAATTAACTCATCATCCTCAACACATTCAGAATAATTCCATTCGCAACCAGATTCAGCGCATGTTTTTTTTCGTTCACCTAGATTACACGCACCGCATCGCTCGACTTCTTCCTCACCAGGGACGCAAATCCTCGTACTTTCAGGACACTCCTGGTCAGGCCAGATACAAGAAGGCAGACATTCTATCGATATTGATGATTCAACACCACAAGCAGATAGACAAGAGTAATCTAAACGCTCTCCTGGCGTACACTCAGCTTGACTACATAAAGAAAAATCAGACCATTTACATTCTACATCAGAATCATTAACACTAGACAAATCACATGTTCTAAACGAAAAATCACCACAAGGACAAACCTGCTCGGATCTTTGATTCTCAAAACATTCATTAGCGCCATTGAGTTCACATTCAAGTATATTCCAATCTAGTCCAGGACCAGGGCAACGCCAGACTTGAGTGCCACAACCTCCGCCGCAATCTCTAAGCTCAATTTTATCTGAATCACAAGAATAGCAATCAGACCATGGACCCCAAACATAATTATGCAAACAATTTTTAATTCTTATCTGTGGATGACCATTAGGCCCGAGTTCTCTGCACGTTTCTCTTAAAATATCATTAGGTTGGCACTCATCATTATGGCATTGAGTCCAGCTGCTCCAAAAACCACCCTCTAAACATAAACGCTCCTGACCGCCGGACGATCCACTCGCTAAAATACAAGACTGAGTATCATAATGACCGACTACACACTCAAAGTTGGCGTCAACGACCACTGTAGAGCTGTCTTGACCGACACCCATTTCTATGATTTCGACATCCAAAACGACGCCTTGATCATGCACATCAGGCGCGGCGTCGATTCGATCAATCTGGGCATCATCAACGGGCCCTGTGTAGGCAGGGCTCATGGGATCAAGCGGGTTGCTGCGTGGATAAAAAGAGAGATCTTCACAGCCTTGGGCTAAGAAGAAGAGGCAGATTAAGCACTGCGTGTAGCGACTCAAAACATCACCTCCCAGCGGAGCCCATCCCCAGCCGCGCGCAGCGTGGGCTGTGGGGTCGTCTTTGAGATCTGATAGAGGCCAAAGCTCAAGCTGATCAGCGCGCCGCCGAAGAGGACGCCGGAGAGGACCGCGTCGTGGTTCTGCGCCTCGACCGCCGACTCTACGTCACGCCAGCGCGCCTCGATCTGCTCCGTCGCGCGCTCATAGCGCGCGTGGCGCGCCTTGATCTCATCCACCGCCGCCCTGGATTGAAACAGCTCATAGGCAGAGGCCCCCAGGAGGGCCGCGCCCAGGCCCAGGGCGAGGCCTCCGATGAGGCGATCATGCGTGGGCGGCGGCTCGGGCGGTGGAGGGGGCGGCGGAGGCGGCGGGACCTCAACGCGCTTCAAAGACGCGCAGCGGCCCTCCGCCACGCGCAAGCGGCGGCTCGCCCGCGCCATGCTCTGCGCTTCATCCGGATGCACGGCGGCGTAGACGAGGTAACGTTGATAGCGACGCACAACCTCACAGTCCTCACCCTCCTGCTCGGCGATGCTGGCCAGGGCCAGCCAGATCCACGCGGCTAAGGCGGCCTCTGGCTCCACCAAGGTCAAGGCGCGCTTGAGCTTGACCTCTGCGGGACGCAAGGCGCCCTCCTCCAAGTCGCGCTGCGCCTCCTCATAGAGCCGCAGCCCCACGGGAGAGGCCAGCAAGAGGGCGGACAGGATAAACGCCAAAGCCATGAACACTCTCGCGATGAAGCGGGCCACAGCGCGGCCCCAAGGCGTGGGCGGGGGCATCGGGGCTCGCCCGATGGTCACGCCGACCAGGGACAGTCTGCCCTAGCCCTCCCTCGATTCTCAATGACGTGGCCGCCGAGATTGCGCTCTGTGCGTGATTGGCCTATTCCTCTGCACCTCCACGACCTCACAAAACAGGAGCCCTCATGGCCCACCCTTGGCACGATCTGCCCAATAACATCGACACGATCCAGGAGGGGATCAACGTCGTCATCGAGATCTCCAAAGGCTCTAAGGTCAAGTATGAGCTGGATAAACCCTCGGGGCAGCTGCGCGTTGATCGGATCCTCTACTCCTCGGTGATGTACCCCGCCAGCTATGGCTTCCTGCCCCGCAGCTACTGCGAGGACGGCGATCCTCTGGACGTGCTGGTGCTGTGCAATGAGCCTGTCGCGCCCCTCTCGATCCTCCGCGCGCGCCCCATCGGCGTCATGCACATGGCCGACGAGGGCAAGATGGACGACAAGATCATCGCCGTCCTCCTCAACGATCCGGCCTTCGCCGACTATCACGACGTCTCAGAGCTGCCCTCGCACACCCTGCGGGAGATTCAGCGTTTCTTTGAGGACTACAAGACGCTGGAGCACAAGACCGTGGTGGTTGAGGAGATTCGTGGCCGGGATGAGGCCATCGAGGCCATCAGCGACGCGCTGAAGTTCTACCGACGTGAAGAGGATCGCCTGCGCGGCTGGGGCTGAGCCTGGGCGTTGACAAGGGGCGCGCGGCGCGCCACCCTGCGCCGGCGATGCGCCTGGTCGGCGGCGCCGCCGCGGC
>JAHJCH010000330.1 GCA_018813065.1 Myxococcota bacterium | reverse complement strand
CGCGCGCGCGGGCTCGCCCCAGGCCGCCGCCAAGCGCGCGCCTCGATCCAAGGCCACCCAACACCACGCCCGTGAGTAGGTGTAGTGATCCGGCTTATCGCGAAACTCCCAGATCCCCGCGTCGGGCGCGCCCCAAGCGCGCGCGGCCCCCTCCACGAGCCCCCAAAGCCAAGGCGCCAAGGGCCTGAGATCGGCGCCACCGCGTGCGTAGAGCTGATAGGCCAGCCAGATAAGCTGGCCCCAGCTGTCATGCTGCGTCTGCGTCGCCGCCGCGTTGCCCACGCGCACAGGGCGGGTGTCGGCGAAGCCGCTGAGGCCCTCGACGATCGACTCAGGGATCTCACGCGCGCCGTGGAGGGTGTAGAGGGGCTGCGGGGCGTCGCCGCCGATGGTCCGCGCGAAGAAGCCCAAGAGATCGGCGGCGGGCTGGGCCAGGCCCAAGGACAGGAGCGCCTCCGCGGCGAAGACCCCATCGCGTATCCAGGCGTAGCGGTAGTCCCAGTTGCGCGGCTCCCCGATGGCCTCGGGGATCGAGGTGGTGGCGGCGGCGATGAGGGCGCCAGTGGGGGCGTAGCGGTGCGTCAAGAGGCAGCGCGCGTCGCGGCGCGTGGCCTCATCCAAGGCGTCGAGGAGGGGCTCGGGGCGGAGGCGGGCTTGGAGGGCGGCGACCGGATCGTCGAGGTGGAGAGGGGCGCCGTGGCTGAGCGTCAAGGCCACAGGCCCCTTGAGGGTGACAGGCTCGCCGGTCAAGAGCGCGCGCAGGGGCGCCCCCCAGGCCGTCAGCCAGAGATCCCCCACCCGCGCGGCCTCATCGCCCACCCAAGACAAGCCGACACGCGCGCGGCCAAAGTCAGGCCGGAGATCGACGATGAGCCGCACCCGCGCGCCCGGATCACGCGGCGTGATGAGCCGGGTAAAGGCGGGGCGGCCTTCGGGGCAGAAGTCCTCGATCTCGAGCGCGCCGAGGGGTGAGGTGGTTCGCCAGCGTAAGGCGCGCGGATCGCCCTCAAGGCGCTCAACGGCCTCGGCCTCGACGCCAAAGGCGCCGCCGCGCTCAAGATCGAGCAAGCCGGAGAGGGCGGGGGGGCTGTCAAAGGCGGGGAGGCAGAGCCAATCGACGCGGGCGTCTGGGGCGACGAGGGCGAGGACATGGCCGTTGCCCACCAGGCCATGATCAAGGCGATGGCGGCTCATAGCAAAGGCTCCTTGCCCCAATGTGTGGGGCCGAGATCATGCCCACCGAGGCGCTCGTTGGCGGGCTCGGCGGTGTGGCAGGGCGGATAGCACAGGCGAGGGCGGGCGTCGAGGGCGCGGTGGCTTTGCTTCCCCCCCCCGCGTGAGTATCCTCCAGCGATGCTCAGCGACATGGAGATGAGGATGAGAGCCCAGCTGATAGCGGCGCTGGCCTTGGGGTTGGTGGCCTGCGGAGAGAGCGAGCAGCGGCAGGTCATCGACCTGCCCGACGGCGCCGTGATGGACAGCGGTGGGTCCACCTTGGACAGCGCCCTGCGCCCCGATGAGGGCCTGCTCATGGACGCCGCGCCGGTGATTGACGCCGCGCCGGTGGACGACGCCACGCCGGTGATCGACGCCATGCCCGTCAATGACGCGCTCATCGATGAGGGCCTGGCCCCTGATCTCAACGTCGAGCCCGACGGCGGCCCGCTCCCTGGGCATGTCCCCGAGTTTGAGCAGGCGGGTGTTGCCAAGGTGGAGCGGATCACCCACGTCGCCTGGATCGACGGCGCGGGGGCCGTGCGAGCGCGGATGCTGGGCGAAGACGGCGCCTGGGGCGGCCCCTCGCGCGTCCTCAACCCCGGCCCCGCCGACGCCCTCGCCGCCTATACGGTCAACGGCGTGCCTTGGATCGCCTGGAGCCACGAGGGCGGCCCCATCGGGCTGACCCAGGCCGACATTGAAGACAGCTTTGAGTACACGCTTGATCTGCGTGGCCCCCCGCTGTTGGCCCAGGCCGATGATCGCAACCTCTTGGTGATGGGCACGGACGCCTCGGGCCGCTTGGGTTGGCAGCGGCTTGATCCAGACCTCCCGCAAGCCGCGCAGCCCGCGCCGATCTACGATGAGACCAGCCTCCCACGCCCTGACAGCCTCGTCGGCGTCGTGGGCGGCGCGCTGATGCGCTTTAGCCTCTCGGGGCAGTGCGTGCAGCTCAATAATGAGGCGCTGCCCATCGGTAATCTCCCATGCCGGCTGGTGGAGGGGCGCCTCGTCTCCAACCGCAGCCTGCCGGTCTTGGCCCACGCCCTTATCCAAGATGGGATCGAGCGGCTGGCGGTCTCTCCTGTCTTCAATGACTCAACCGCCTTCCAGGTCTTAGCCATCGAAAACCAAAACCTTAAGCGTTTCTCGAACGATGGCTCAGCGCGGGTGATCGTGGGTCGCAGCATCCGCAATGATGAGACACAAGGGCTGATGCAGATGGCCTTTATCGGCCCCGAGCACCTCGCCTACTCTGAAGCCAGCCCCAACTGGCGCTTCCCCGATGCGCGCGCAGCAGCCCAACAAGACACCAGCGCGTACATCTTCAGCTTTGGCACAGCAGATGATCCAAAGGTTGATGTCCTTACGCTCAGAGAACAGGTGTTTGAGGATGAGCCTTATGCGTTTAATCCCCTTGGCTGTACGGCGCCCAGCGCTGAACGCTGCGATGATGTTGATCATGACTGCGATGGCCGAAATAAAGATGGATATTGCTGTGTAAATGACGCTGTGGGGTTTGATGCAGAGATTCAATTTCCTGAAGGCGCGGAGCTGAGTGAAGTTAGGATCGGCGAGTACAATAATAATCATATTCGCGTAATGGCGACAAAAATCGCGGAAACAAGCTGGGTTGCGTGGATTTTAAAGGATTATGTCTTAGAAGATGGCAGCACTGATTTTGATGTTGTTCGCTTAGGTCAATGTGTCAATGGTGAGTCATTGGGCTGCCCAGCGGGGAGCAATGTGCGCTGTGATCATCGCGAGAATGTTAATGAATATCACTGCAACGCCGACAGCGGCACATATGAGCTGCCTCCCTTTGAGATCAATGACATGGATCACGCCATAGAGTTTATCGGCATCGACGGGGCCTTCTTCGCCATGGTGGGCATCGACACCGCCGGTGAGTCCGCGATCTGGTGGCACTACTACCGCACGGTCCCCGCGATCACGCGCAAGGAGATCATCCCTTGTGATGAGGTGCTCGCCGCCGATCACCTCGACTTCGCGGGGCTGGAGCAAGCCTCCTTGCTGGTCGTCTGCCGCGACAAGGTGATGCGGATGTATGTCTCCGAGGACTTCGAGGACGTGGAGTATCGCTTTGACACGCTGGGTCACGGCCCGGTGGAGTGGGCGCGGCTGACGCGCAGCTCCGCCGCCAGCTTGGCGCTCTTGGTCGGCTATCACGGCTCCGATGGGCCGATGCGGCTCCAGCGTTATTCCTTCGTGGCCGGGGCTCAAGCCCTGCTCAGCGAGCGCATCTCGACGCAGCTGGCCAGCCTCAGCCCCGAAGAGCTTGAGGTGCCCATCCAGCTCCACCCGCTCTCCATCGGCCCCCCCATTCAGATCCACGACGGCCACGCGCGGCTCTTGGTGAGCCGTGAGGATAATAATGAGACGGTCTGGCTCGACGTGGTGACCCATAACCGCGCCGATCAGGTCCACTACAACGCCACGGCGGAGCTGCTCGTCACCGCCGCGCCCCTTGAGGGCGGCGGCTTTGACTTTTGGATGATCAACATCCCCAGCCGCCGTCAGGATCTCAACCTCTGGAGCGCCCGGCCCACCCTCACGGTCGAGGAGGGCGCCCTGTGGGCCTTGGCCCCCGCGGACTATTACGACCCGATCATGGTGTTGACGCCCGGCGACAACAACCGATGGCGAATCCGCACTTATGGCTTTAGCTGCCAAGCCCCCTGACGCGTGGGGCGCCCGGCGCCGTGTCAGCGCGAGGCTCACCCTCCTCTCCGCCCTGCTCCTGCCCCACCTCAGCCACGCCCAAGAGAGCACCCAAGGGCTCAAGCTCTACTTTGTCCCGGAGCTGCGCGGCGCCTACACCCTCGATCTGGGCCTCGACGCCCACCTCAAGGACCGCCTCCCGCTCTCCACGCGCCACCTCACCGCGCGCGTCGGCTATCTCCACTACCTGCGAGGGCATGGCGAGGGGGCCGTGGGGCTCTACCTCAGCGGCGGCCTCGGTTTAGAGGGCGCTGAGGCCGCGCGCGCGGACACCTATCGCCTGGGCGGCGGGCTCAAGCTGCGGGCGCGCTTTATGAACGCCGCGTTTCAGCACATCTCCTACGGGCTGTTCGCCGAGGGCGAGGCCCTCTTCCTCTCGGATCGACCTGAGACGCAGGTGGGCTACCAGGTCGAGCGCCCCGCCGCCAATGGTCATCGCCTCGCCGCTGGCCTCACCTTTGGGCCAGGCGCCCTCATCGGCCTTGGCCCCTTCGTCTGGGGCGAGCTGGGCTCGCGGCTGGGCTATGAGCGCGTGCAGATCGGCGCCGCGCGCAGCGACGCCTTCTACCTCAGCCTCAGCTTTGACTTTGACTGGGGCCGTCGCCGCAGCGGGCGCTTGCGCCGCTGAGGTGTTTGTCAGCGCCTGACCGGCTCGCTTAGGATGCGCCGTCACGCCACTGAAGGTTGCACCATGCGTCTCTTGCTCATCGGGCTGTCACTCCTCCTCGGGGCCTGCTCCACCGCCAAGCGGTATGAGGCCTATCAAGCGCGCTGCGCCGCGACCCATCATCCGCACGCTTGCTACACCAAGGGCCGCTTAGCGGAGAAGCTGGGCAACACCCTCCAGGCCCACGAGGGCTACTCCGAGGCCTGCTTGGGGGGGCACGCGGCGGCGTGCAAGCGGCTCAAGGCGGCCTTCCCCAAGACGGTCGCCTTGGGGGGGCCGCCGCGCCCCCTGGTGCAGTGGCACCTCGACTCCAAGCCCAAAGGCGCGAGGCTGAGTTGGCGCCTGGAGTCAGCGACCCCCGAGGTGGCGGCGGTGCCCAACACGGCGCTGGGGGCGACGCCCTTCGAGGCGACGCGCCAGCTTCAAATCGAGGGCTTGACGGTGGAGAACGCCAGCGCGGTGACCTTGGTGATCGAGGCGACAATCGACGAGGCCACCCAGATCAAGCGCCTGCCGCTTCAAGCGCTGCTGCGCGATCATGAGGTCCACCACACCTTCGAGCTGCGCCCTTAGCCGCGCCGCGATGAGGTAAAGAGATTATCTTTGAAATCCGATAACTTACATCGGCCAACGCGGGCGAGCACGATCGCAAGAACTTTCTTGATTTATGGGCAAGCGGCGCGCTAAGGCAATGCGATGCCTCGCTCAATCCCCGCTGCGCGCGCGCGGCTCGGCGCCCTCGGGCTCCTCACCGCCCTCCTCCTGGCCCCGCCGACGGGCTGCTTCGTCGATGGCCGCTGCCTGCGTGATGAGGACTGCTCCGAGGGGCGACGTTGTGCGCCCGATGGCCGCTGCCGCTATGAATGCCGCGCCGAGGCGGACTGCCCCAACAACCAACGCTGCGTCGATTATCGCTGTGAGTACGATGAGCGCTGCTTGGGCTGCGGGGCGCGCTTCCCCCACGCGGAGGGGATCTGCGATGAGGGCGTGTGCGCTATGGGAGCCTGTGATGACGGCTGGCTCAACCTCGACGGCGAGGCGGAGAGCGGCTGTGAGTATGCCTGCACGGCCACAGGCGCCGAGGCCTGTGATGGCGCGGACAACGACTGCGACGGCGAGGTCGATGAGGGCTTTGATCTGCGCCTCGACATCGCCCACTGCGGCGCCTGTCACCACGCCTGCCCCCAGCCCCCCCAGGCGACGCCGCTGTGCGTCGAGGCCGAGTGCGCCTACACCTGCGATGAGGGCTTCTTCGACAATAACGCTCAGGCGGAGGACGGCTGCGAGGCCCGCGACTGTATCCCCACGGGCGAGGAGATCTGCGACCTCATCGACAATGACTGCGATGGCGCGGTGGATGAGGGCTTCGTCCACGACACCGCGGAGGCCTGCGGGCCGCGCTGCGTCACCTGCGCCTTCCCCCACGCCCAGGCCCGCTGCGTAGAGGGCGCCTGCCGCGTCCACGCTTGCCTGGCGGGCTACCACGATCTCAACGGCGAGGAGGGCGACGGCTGTGAGTATGCCTGCGCGCCGACGGGCGTGGAGGTCTGCGATGAGGCCGATAATGACTGCGATGGGGAGATCGATGAGGGGGGCATCTGCGGCCTGCGCTGCCCCGAGGAGATGGTCTCTGTTGAGGATCTCTTCTGCGTGGATCGCTGGGAGGCCTCGCGCCCTGACGCCACCGAGGCGCTTGAGGGCACGGATGAGTCTGCCCCCACCAGCCGCCCCGGCGTGATGCCTTGGCGGCTGCCGCGCCCGGTCGGCAGCGATATGAGCCCCCAGCTCAACGCCGCTGAGGCGGCCTGCGCGCGGGCGGGCAAGCGCCTGTGTACCGCCCCCGAGTGGACCAAAGCCTGCCGAGGCCCCGAGGATCACGCCTATAGCTATGGCGACGTCTACGATCCGGTGGCTTGCAACGGCATCGACGCCTTCTGCCCCGGCGAGCCCTATCCCCACTGCCGGTGGGATCTCCCTCAGACGCCCTTTCATATGACGCCCACCCAGAGCTTCCCGCGCTGCAATAACCGCTATGGCGTTTGGGATATCAACGGCAACCTCTGGGAGATGCAGGCCTCCACGCGCCCCACGGCGCGGGGCGGGGCCTTTAACTGCGGGGACTCCGAGGCGCTCCACCGCTGCGGCCCGCTGCCAAACGGCGGTGAGGGCATGCACATTGGAGATTGGGGGCCCAGCGCCATCGGCTTTCGGTGCTGCTCAGATGGTCTTTAAGCGCATGCTCATCCTCGCCCTGGCCTCCTCCACTGTGGCGTTGGCCTTTAACGCGCTGCGCGGCGAGGGCGGCATCCCGCTCATCGCCAAGCACCCCTATGAGATCTTCATCCCCTGCCCAGAGGCCCGCGTCGAGGTGGCCCCGATCACGCCCGATGACGTGCCCGAGGAGGGGGTGCTCTTCGTCGACGCCCGCCCCCAGGCCCGCTACGCGCGCGGCCACATCCCTGGCGCCCGCTCCCTGCCCTATGACGATCTCTTTGATCCCTCGCCGCAGGCCCTCAAGGGGCTCTTGGCGGCCCACGCCAAGCTCATCGTCGTCTATGGGGCGCTGGATGGGGCCTTGGACACGGGCTACGCCTTGGCCATGGACCTGGTGGCCAAGGGCGTGCGCGGCGCGCGGCCCCTGGAGGGCGGCGTGGAGGCCTGGGCCGCCTCGGGGCGCCCCTTCGAGGGTCATCTCGGCGACGATGAGGCCGCTGAAGGCCAGGCGGTGTCCCCATGAGGCGCCTGATCCCCGCCCTCGACTGGCTGGCCCTGCCCGCGCGCGTCTACCTCGGCGGCGTCTTCCTCTATGCGTGCTGGTTTAAGATCATCGACCCCTCAGCGTTCGCCCTCAGCGTGGCCACCTATCAGATCCTGCCGCTGGGGCTGATCAACCTCACGGCGCTGCTCCTGCCTTGGCTGGAGCTGGTGGTGGGCGCCCTCCTGATCCTGGGGTTGTGGACGCGCGCCAACGCCCTCCTCTGCGCGGCCATGCTCATCGTCTTTATCATCGCCATCACCTCAGCCCTCTACTTTGATCTACGCCTGTCCTGCGGCTGCTTCGCCTCGGGCGAGGCCGCCCATGAGATCAGCCTTGAGACGATCTGGCGTGATCTGGGCTGGCTGGCGCTGGCGCTGCTCCTTGTTTGGAGAGGCGCCGGGCGCCTTGGCCTCGATCACCTTATCCAGCGGAGCCCTCAATGAGCGCCCTCAGCCTCCTCTGCGTCCTCCTCAGCGCCCCCCCCGCCGCGTCCATCCCCTGGGCGCAAGTCATCGGCGCCCCCGAGGAGGTCACCGACGCCCAGCGCGCGACCGCTGCGGAGATCCTCAACGCGGAGTTCAGCTATCACGGCTGCGCCGACACCCTCGCCGCTTGCCTCAAGGACCCCGAGGGCGCCACGGCGCGGCGCGTGGCGGGCATGGTCCTTCGCCAGCTCGCCCAGGGGCGTGACCCAGAGGTGATCCGCGTCATGATCTTGGATCGCGCCCGCTCCGCTCACCCGCTCAAGCCCGCCGCGCTTGAGCCCCCTGAGGAGGACGTGAGCCTGGGGGCCAAGGACGCGCCGCTGGTGATCGTCGAGTTTGCGGACTTCCAGTGCCCCTTCTGCCGAGTGATCTCACCCATGATGGAGCGGCTCATCACCGGCCCCTACAAGGGCAAGGCGCGCTTTAGCTTCCGCCACTTCCCCGTCAAGGGGCATGAGCGCGCCCCGCAGACGGCGGTGGCCTCCCTGGCTGCGGCCCGCCAAGGCAAGTTCTTCCCCTACCACGACCTGCTCTATAAGAATCGCCACGCCCTCAGCGATGAGGATCTGCTCGACTACGCCCGCCAGGTCGGCTTGGACATGGCGCGCTTTAAGGCGGATCTCAAGGACAAGGCGCTCCTTGAGCGGGTACGCGCCGAGAAGCGCGAGGGGGCGCGGCTGGGTGTGGATCGCACGCCCACCCTGTTCTTCAACGGCAAGCGGCTCTTCCTCAAGGATCTCGACGAGGCCGAGCTGCGTGATCGCGTCGAGGAGGAGCTTGAGCTGCTTGGGGTGCGCTGATGTGGGCGCTCCTGCTGCTCCTCGCCTGCCCCCCCAGCGCCCAGCTCAAGCTCGCCGACGGCGTCGAGGCCCTGCGCGAGGACGACGAGGCCGCGCTGGATCGGGCTGAGGCGGCCCTCAACGCCGCCTTGGAGGCCTGCCCTGATCACCCACAGGCCCTCCACGGCGCCGCCCTGGTGCAGATCCGTCGCGGCGCGCTGCCTGAGGCGGAGCGTCTCCTGCGGCGCGCTGCGGCCAAGCCCGAGGCCGCCGCGCGGGTACACCGCGATCTTGGGGAGGTCTTCCTCGCCCGAGGCAACCTCTTTTGGGCCATGCGCGCCCTCAACGCCGCCGTCCAGCGCGACCCTCAAGACGGGCGCGCTCAGTATCTCCTGGGCGTGGCGCTGACGCGGGCCAAGGACAAGGCGGGCGCGGCGGCGGCCTTTGAGGCGGCCATCGCACAAGCGCCGGGCTTGGCGCCGTTGATCGAGGCGCGTCGCGCGGCGGAGGCGCTGCGCGGCGGGGCGATCCTCGACGCGCGGGATCGCCTAGAGGCCCTCGACATCGACGCGCTGCCCTCGGGGCTGCGGGCGCGAGAGTACCTTGAGGCGGCCTGGCGGGCCTCGGGGCGCGTGGGCCTCTCTGCGGTCCTCAGCGCGGGTGTCCAGCACGACAACAACGCGCTGCAAGTCGCCGATCCAGAGGCGGGGCGAGGGGCGTCCTCATGGGGCGGCCTGATCCGCGGGCAGGTGAGCTACGCCCCCTTCTCGACGGGGCGCCTGACCCTCGCCAGCCGCTTAGATCTCTCCCGCACACACCACCTCAAGGAGGCCGTCTCAGCCTATAACTACAGCGCCGTCGGCGTGGGCCTTGGGCCGCAGCTCGACCTCGCCGCCTGGCGACAGCAGATCGCGCTGCGCTACCGCTTCCACCTGGGCTTCCTCGACGGCGGGCCGCTGACGCGCCCCCCTCAGGCGCATGTCTTCTCCGAGAGCCACGGCGGCGCCTTAGAGTGGCGCTTCTCGATCGACCCAGACTGGCCCACCTTGGCGCGCGTGGGTGTCCACGCGCGGCGCTTCGTGGAGCTGCGTCGGGATCACCTCGCCATCGAGGGCAGCTTGAGCCAAGGGGCCTTCTTCTTAGAGCGACAGCTCAAGCTCCAGCTCACCCTGGCGGGGCGCGATGAGGACGCCACGGGGCGCGGGTACGATCTCTACGGGGTCGAGGAGCGCCTGGAGGTGTCTGCGCGCCTGCCCTTGGATCTGCAACTCTACCTCGCCGCGCGCCTTGAGCAGCGCCGCCACCCCGACTCAGGGGGCTACGCGGGCTGGGAGGTGGGGCGTGAGGACGATCGGCTGACCTTACAAGGCGCGCTGAGCTACCCGCTGAGCGACGCCTGGGGGCTGAGCCTGGCGTACCGCTGGGGGGATCGCGCCTCCACGGTGGCTCGCTTTGACCACGAACGACGGCTGCTCTCGCTGACGCTCACCGCGCAGCTGGGGGATCGCTCCTAGAGAGGCGTGATGATCCAACTCTTGATCTTCGCCCTGCTTCAGCCAGGGCTGCTCTCAGCGCGTGGCGAGGTGCGGCGGCTGGACGGCGGCTTTGCCACGGCGGAGGGGGGCGGGCTGACGCTCCGAGGCGAGGGCTGGCTGTTACAGCTGAGCGGCGCCTCCGAGGTGCGGCTGGATGGCTTCGTGGTCCAAGGAGAGGCGCGGCTCGACGCCGCCCGCCCCGTCAAGCTGCGCCTCGGCTCAGCGGAGGTCGAGGTGACGGGCCGCGTGTGGTTTAAGGGCGGGGTGGCCTGTGGAGCAGAGGCGCCGCCCCTGCCCGAGTGTCCGGCGCCCCTGCCCTCGATCCGCTTTGACTGGCCCGCCCCCGCGCTGGCGAGCGACGTCTTGCCACCGCCGCCCGCCGTGGAGGCGCTGCGCAGCGGCGAGGGGGGCGATGAGCCCGAGTCTGGCGGCGAGACGGCCTGCTTAGACTCTGGGGATGGGGGGGGCGAGGCGGCCGGAGGTGAGGGCGCGGCGGGGCCTGAGGCGGAGCTGGAGGGCACGCGCGCGGGCTTGAACATCGAGGTGAGGTGGAGCCCATGAGGCTTGCTTGCTTGCTCATCCCCAGCCTGCTCTTGCTGGGCTGCTTTATCGAGCCATTGAGCACCGCAGAGGTGCGCCTCAGCGTCACCGCCTTTGCCCAGTCTGCCGAGGGCGAGTGTGTTCGCGACGTGGAGGGGCGGTTGCAGCTCAACGCCTGTGGGGCGTGGCTACGGCTGGAGTCCCCTGAGGTGATTGAGCTGCCCTTAAGCGCGCCGCAGGGGCATACGCTGAGCCTGGAGCTGGCGCCGGGGCGCTATACGGTCACGCTGATTGGCTATGTGGGCGGCGAGGCGCCGAGGCTGGACGGGGCGGAGGCGGTCGTGCGCTTGGAGGCGGGGCAGGTGGAGGCCATCCCCTTGGCGCTGCGGCCGCTGCCGACGGTGGAGGTCTCCACGCCCGAGGAGACCGCGCGGGTGGAGGTCTTGGATGTGGCGGCGCGCGTCGCCTTTGATATGGCGGTGGGGGCGGAGGGGCTGCGTCTCCCTGAGCGTCACTTTGAGCTGGCCGCCTTTGACGCGGCGGGGGCGGAGCTGGATCGCTGGACGATCAACGCCTCGCCTCCTTGATGGCATCTCCCCCGCCTAAGCCTGCTCGCCGCGCAGCGTCGCCACCCTCGCCCTCAGCGCGTCCATCTCCACGGCCTCCGCCGGGATCGGCGCGCCGCAGGTGACGCCCAGCGGCGCCCTCAAGCGGCCATGCCACCCCCCCCCAAACTCCTTGCCGTGGGCCAGGCTGAAGAAGCTGCCCCATAGCCCCCGCAGCGCCACGGGGATCACCGGCACGGGCCGCCGCGCGAGGATGCGCTCTATCCCGCCACGAAAGGCGTTGATCTCACCCGTGCGGGTCAACGCGCCCTCAGGGAAGATGCAGATCAGATCACCGGCGTCGAGCGCCGCGTCGATGGCCTGCATGGCCTCCTCTAAGACCTCGGGGGCGTCCTTCGTCGAGGCGATGGGCACCACCCGCGCCAGCTTGAAGACCCAACCCAGGCCTGGCAGCCGCATAAAGCGGTGGTGCATCACAAAGCGCGGCACGCGGCGGCTCGACGTGGCGATGAGCAGCGCGTCGATATAGGAGACGTGGTTGGGCGCGAGGATCGCGGGGCCTTCATCGGGGATGTGGGCGATCCCTTGGCGATCCACCGCGTAGAAGATCCAGAGCCAGAGGCGGATGAGCGCGCGGATGGCGCGCAAGAGGTACATCTGGGCGGCGCTCTGCCGGGGACGAGACACACGCGCTCCTTCGGCGACGGGTTTTAGGGCCTATTTAAAGCACACCTCGCCGCGCGGTCGCATCCCCCTCGCCCGCGCGGCGTTTTAGATGAGGCTTTCGCGCGGACGACGAATCCAAATGGGGCGAGGGCGCGTCTCTAAACACAACAAAATTGAGCGCATCAATCCAGCTTATGGCGTTCAACCATAAATTGAAATCGGGCTGAATCGCCTTAAAAGCGCGATTCCAAGCCAAGATGTGCTTCATTCACAATGAATTATCACCTCTTACGAGGACAAGGAGATCAAATGAACCCCAGGAAAGAAGGCCAGCGAGTCCCCGAGGTAACGTTTAAGGAGTTCAAAGTCGGTGAGGGCTGGAAGACCTTCACGACGAAGGACATCTTTGACGGTTGCACGGTCGCGCTCTTCTCACTCCCCGGCGCGTTCACCCCCACCTGCTCCTCTTCGCACGTCCCGCGCTACGAGGACCTCGCCGACGCGCTCTACGCCAAGGGCGTGGACAAGATCGTGTGTGTCTCGGTCAACGACACCTTCGTGATGAACGCCTGGGCTGAAGATCAAGACATCGAGGAGGTGCGCTTCATCGCCGACGGCAACGGCACCTTCACAGAGGGCATGGGGCTGCTGGTGGACAAGGGCGACATCGGCTTTGGTCCGCGCTCTTGGCGCTACTCCATGCTCGTCAAGGATGGCGTCATCGACAAGATGTTCATCGAGCCTGAGGTCCCTGGCGATCCCTACGGCGTCTCTGACGCGGACACCATGCTGAGGTACCTCGGCGGCGAGCCCCCTGTGGACGTGGTGATCTTCCAAAAGCCGGGCTGCGCACACTGCGCGCGGGCCAAGGAGGCGCTGTTCAACGCGCAGATCGGCTATGACGAGCTGCCGGTCAACCCCCGCATCCTCAAGGCCATCCCTGGCGGCGGCACCACGCCGCAGATCTTCATCAACGGCGAGCACATCGGCGGCGCGGACGCCCTTGAGGCCTGGCTGAAGACGCGCTAACTGCGCTCACTCGCTCTGGATAGATGTTTAGATATTTGCTATCAAGGCCCCTGAGCGAAGCCCATCGGTGCCCTCATGAGCCAACGGATCATCGATCCCAACACCCGCGCGGGTGAAGCGCAGGTCGAGCCCAGCCTGCGGCCTGAGACCTTCGAGGCCTACATCGGCCAAGCCCAGGTCAAGACCCACCTCCAGATCTTCGTCGAGGCCGCCAAGCGGCGCGGCGAGGCCCTCGATCACGTCCTGCTCAGCGGCCCGCCGGGGCTGGGCAAGACCACGCTGGCCTACATCATCGCCCGACACCTTGGGGTCCAGCTCCACGTCACCAGCGGCCCTGCCTTGGAGAAGAAGGGCGATCTGGCGGGCCTGCTGATGCAGCTTGATGAGGGAGACGTGCTCTTCATCGATGAGATCCACCGCTTGGGCATGGTCGTCGAGGAGAACCTCTACCCGGCGATGGAGGATGGCCGCTTCGACGTGGTGATTGGCGAGGGGGTCAACGCGCGCACGTTCCCGCTGGCGCTGCCGAGCTTCACCCTTATCGGCGCCACCACCCGCGCTGGCGTCCTGAGCGCGCCGATGCGCGATCGCTTTGGGATCATCGAGCAGCTCGACTTCTACGCGCCCGAGGAGCTGGCGCTGATCGTGCGCCAATCGGCCTTGAGCTTGGGGATCACGCTGGCTGAGGGGGCAGAGGCGCTCCTCGCCGCGCGCTCACGCGGCACCCCTCGGATCGCCAACCGGCTCCTCAAGCGGGTGCGTGACATCGCCGAGGTCCGCGCCGAGGGCGTCATCACCCGCGCCGTGGCAGAAGAGGCGCTGCGCTTGTTGGATGTGGATGAGGCGGGCTTTGATCGCATGGATCGCGCGATGTTGTTGGCGATTATCGAGCGCTTTGATGGTGGCCCGGTGGGCTTAGACACCCTCTCCGCCAGCATCGGCGAGTCAAAGCAGACCGTCGAGGATGTCTATGAGCCGTATATGCTCAAGCAAGGCTTTATTCAACGCACGCCACGGGGTCGAATCGCAACCCCGCTTGCGTATCAGCATTTTAAAGCGATGAAAGCCCCTAAGCAGGGCTTATTATTTTAGATTTGTTGGGTTATTTTCAATAATTATCAATTTTCTCGCGGAATAAATCAAAAATCTAATCATTGATGGATGAATATGCGTTTTTTACCGATTTTCGATCAAAAAACAAAATTTATCCATATTTTCCAATAAATAACATAATTAAAAATCATTTCAAAAAATCAGGACATCATCTTTCATAGTGCCTTCATCTCCGATTGGAGGGCCTCTACTGTGTTGGATATCTACTCCATGAATTTGGCTTTATCCTGCTCCTCAATCCTCTCCAAATTCAGAATAACTCATGCTCTTTGGATAAGGGATAAATAAGTACCAATTGCTTTTGCTTGTGCTCGACAGACTGAACTGAGTCGAGATTAAACCACCACGCAGCGATTACATCACCTACTAACTCTGCATGTACAGCATTGCCTAAAGCGGTAAATGATTGTTCATGATTGGTTGGTAAATGCCAATTGCCTGGAAATCCTTGGAATTGAAGCGCCTCATCGGTATATATACGCCGAAAATAGTGAGATTCTCCCTCTTTTAATTCTCCTGTAAGTACTGTTGATACAAGTGGGAGTTGGGTTGTAGTCATCGCAACTAATGCCGGCACAGCTGTTGGTCGCTTAACACGAATTCCAGAAGGTCGCATTTGCAAAACCATCGGCCAAATATCAAGTTTCGCATCTTTGGCATTCCATTCGAGTTTCTGGTGTGATGGAGCGCGTGCTGTCTGCGACCCATCTGCCAAAACAACACAGGCAAGCTCATCTAGCCAAGTTCGTAACCAAGTTGGCTCGAACCGGCTCCATAATTTGAATGCAAAAGCTCGATTTTGCTGCAAAAAACGAATTTTCCACTTGGGCCACTTCGCCCGACCTGATGCATACCCTGGCCAGGATGCGATCCAAGCATCAACATTTTCTGAACTTGTTAATTGCGAAATCCAAGCGCGTTTTCCTTGAGGCGGATGTGCAAGTATGTCGACTTGCCCATGAGTTACACTAGCAACTTCCTGTTGAAATGATATTAGTTCTTGTTCGCGAAAAGCGATCAATTTATCCGGATGTTCCAAAAAATTTCTTGGATTTTCCTCGTAAGGATACCAATTCCACGGATCAAGTTCGAATCCCCAAATAGGAAAAGATGGCATCTCATTCACAAATAGGGATTTGTATTCAAAAATACCACGGCCACATACTTGTTCATCGTATTCTGCGAGTTTTTTAATAAATTTGGCCCAATGTAAAATCGCTTCCATATGATTTGGAGGTAACCTTGCTGATGCTTCTTCTCCAGTACGTACTTTTTTCGATGATGAAATAATTTTTTTTAGTGATTGAGCGGCTTGTATCGTGTTTTTTGTATGAATTAAACTTCCACTGTGATTTATATTCGGCGGACGAAATGGTTGACGCATGCTTAGAGGATTTTTTCTAATAATATCCCATAGATAGCTTGTGTATTTGGAGTTCTCTTCGTATCTTAATTGTCCAACTAGAAAAAATCGTTCTCTGTGATGAGGATAGCCAAATTGGTGTGGAGAAAGAAGTCCTATTGCATGATTACCTAAAGCTTTTGGCTCAGTTGCAGTTAAGTCATATCCAAGATCGTTCAATACTGCCCGCACCCGTGTCCAAGTATTTCCATTATCATGTCGTGCAAAATTACCAACATTTTCCAAAAATAATAATGGTGGTCTGCAATATTTCAATATTGTAGCAATTTTGTGAAAAACCGTACCTCGTGTATCTTCAAATCCTTTTTGAAATCCGCTTTTAGAAAAAGGCTGGCATGGGAATCCTGCACATAATAGATCATGATCAGGTAAAAGATTACGCTTGCTATCTAACTTTCGAAGCCCTTGCTCATCATCATCTAAGAAAACAGCGAGGTCACCATGCACTGCCTCGAGTTCTCCCTGATCGTTATAAATAGGCAGTTCACTTTGTAAATTTTCTGGTAAAGATGGACGAAGCGCATCGAGGTCCTCAGTTGATGCCCAAAATGGATAATGTGTGCGCGTATTTGGAAAGTTAAGAACATAAGTTTTGCGTAGGGCCATGTTCAACTCAGCGGCGGCTACGCACTCCACTTGAGTCGAGGGGTGGATAAGCCCCGCCTCAGCCGCACGGGCAACTGCCCGCTCTGCGCCAAGGTGGAACCCACCCAACCCCGCACACAGATCGACGATCCGGATCGTGCTCGATTTCGATAGTTTCGCGGTCATACTAATCACTCGCTCAGCGAATCATGAGCCTTTCTGCGGAATGAAGTGTAGCTCTGTATGCCTCATAGAGCTATAGTCCAACCGGCAAGCATCGCCCATCGCAGATCGGTCAAGGAGTGTCCGTGTCTGGATCGAGCAGGAGGACCGGAAAACAAGCAGCCATCAACGAACTCGCCCGGCTTGGTGGTATCCCGAGGCCGACGAGTCCTGGATGCACGGTTCCCTCTCAATGGCTGCTCGAATTGACCGAGACGTTGTTCGGACCCCAACGCGTTGATGGGCCCATCAGTAAGGCTCGTATACTCGCGCAATTGGCCCGATACGCAGGCCTTGACCCCAAGATATTACCCCTCGATGCTGGTGCTACGGTACCCGGTGAAACGCTGTGGGCACTGGCCGATCCGCTCACCACGCATCAGAAAATACTGACCCAACAGATCACTTTTCTGGAAAGTTATCTCATGCACAGTTTCCCTGAAAACACCTCCGAAGACCGCCAAGAGGCTCTAGATAACCTCGCTCAACTCTTCCAGGAACTTTCCGAGCATGAAGGTGATTTTCCAGCTGACTTTGTTGGGGAGACAACCATCGACCCTGTGAAACCCGATGACATGGACTGGATACAGAATGGATGGATGGTAACGCTCTCTACGCTACAGGGATGGTTACGATTAGACGATACTTGGGATCCGAACTCTGACTCTGCTGAGAACGCAGCCCTATCCCTATTCAATTTATTGAGAGCAGAAAATCCAACAGAGTGTTTTGATATGGATGGTGAGGCTGTTGCGATCAGTGATACTGGTATCAGCTTGCTGACAAATTATTTGAAAACGGCATGTGCTCAAAAACAACAATTTTTGATAGCAATTGATGAAGGTGAGTCCCAAAAAATTGCAACTCGTAAGTGGCTTGATGCGTGGGATAATTTAGTATCATTTGTATCTGATGAGCCGCTTGAAATTAATGCATCCGTCGATACATGGAAAATTAAAGACTTCGTCGATTTTTGTGGAGCACGAGCTCTGGAGTTGAATCCAAGTTACCAACGCGATGCTGTGTGGCCTGACAATAATTCACAGGGATTAATTGACTCAATTCTTCGTGGTATTCCTCTACCTAGTATCATTCTAAATCAGCGAGAGCGGGATGGAATTGATATTATGGAAATTGTCGATGGCAAGCAGCGTTTAACTGCTATTCTACGTTTTATAGGCCGACATCCCGACGGTGTGCGCTATGCACAAGAGATTGGTGGAGACACCGGCGATGAAGAGATTCGAACAAATTACCGAAAATGGGCTCGAAAGCATGGAATAAAGGCGAAGGAGGCTCGAGAAAAATTTCTGCCTTTTGCGCTAGCAATCAAAGATAAGAAGGATCCATTGTATCAATTTAATGGCAAATATTATGGTGAAATATTAGACAAAAAGGTTCGTATCAACAATAAAAATATTACTATTCGTTTAATTTTCGAAGGTGCTCAAAAAGATTATCTGATTCCCGTTATTTTGTATAGTAGTAGCGCTATTAACCAAATTCAAAGAGTATTTGGACTTTACAATAGTCAGGGAAAGCAACTTAACCAAGAAGAACTACGAAATGCTATCTATCACCACCTTGACATCACACGTCTTATGCTTATACTCAGTGGAGACCATAATCAGGCATCATTAAATAATATTTTAAAACCGAGTATTATTGGAACAGTCGATATAAGCATACTCCGAAGTTTATTCAACACCCTAAATGTAGGATTGAATCGCTTTCATTGCTCGAAATTGACAGGGTGGGCCATGTCATTCGTCTGTTATGAGCCACGCAAAACATCTAATGGTGAATATAGTCTTCCGTCAACTGCAAGTTACATCAATAATATGCTCGAACAGATTAATAAATCTAAAAATCATAAGCTTCGCAAAGAATCAGGACTAAACTCTTTGATGAATGATATTATAGGTGGAGCAAAACTATTATTGTACTTACATGATGATCAAGAATCGATTAGTGCAGAATTTACCTGTAGAAAATTAACTGGAAGCGGCGAGAAATGGGATGATCTTCCTACAATTGCTGCTCTTGTGTCATGTGTGTTTGCGCACATTTCCGGTGTTTCTTCAGATACGATCTCTGAAGAAATTATTGAAGAAGTCAAGAGAGTGACGAGTTCTTCTGAACTACGTCCACCAGATAAACAACAGACCAAAACTCAATGGCAATATTTATCAAAAACAATTCTCATGTTTTTAAAGACATTAAATATAGACACAAATACTCTCTTTGAATTACTCAAAAATCGTTATGGTTCGACTGGTCTTTCGGCATTACTATCGCTAAATACGGATTAATTTTATGCGCTCTGATGTTCTCTCTCCAATTAGTATTGAGATTAATGAGAAGAATGGACTTTCATATGAGAGTTGGATAGATCGATTTCGTCTATTTGGATTATCAAATTTGACTCAAACTGCGAAAAAGATTGTGGAAGAAGATTCCAAATTTATTGTTAATAATTGTATATTATCTCCTGATGTTTGTAATGCCTGGAACAATAATAGAGTTAGATCAGGTATTGTTGTTGGTGCAGTCCAGTCGGGAAAAACAACTTCAATGCTCGCTGTCACGGCAAATTTACTTGACCTTAGAACAGATATTATTATTATTCTAGCTGGAACTCGTGTTGCTCTATGGCAACAGACATTTGAACGACTGCTTACTCAACTGGATGGCACTACGATTGGAGCAGGTAGAAATAGACGTAATCTGAGACAATTTATCCCAAAACCAGAATCTGTACTTGGTACAGAAAGACTGTCACCAATAGAGTATACCAAGGCTGCTAAGCTCCAACTTAATCAAAGTTTGAAGAAAAATCGCCCCATTATTATCGTTATTCCAAAGCAAGATGACCATCTGATTGCTGTAGCGCAGACATTGCAATCTGCTCTGATAGAATTACCTGATACGCCTAATATACCATTGATTCACATGGTCGTGTTGGACGACGAGGCCGACGACGGCTCTGTGCTGGATACAGAGCAAGCCAAGATTATACCCGCACGGGTTCAGATGTTGTGGACAGGGCGTGGTATTTCACGGAGCGAGACTGGACATCCTCGACTGTACGCGACCTATGTAGCTTACACTGCAACTCCTCAGGCGAACTTCTTACAGATCGACTCTAATCCCTTAAGTCCACGGGATTTTTGCGTCGCTCTTCGAGTACCTGCAAAGTCAGGTGGAGCACAATTTGACACTCGAAACCATACTTATACCGAGCCATTAGGTATTAAGAGCCACTACTTTGGCGGCGAAGCATGGTACATATCATCTCCGAGGCTCTCTACTGAAGTACAGTTTCCTGATCGTATAGCCTTTGATTCAGATCACGAGCATGAAAATGCAGTTGATCTCTGTACCAATACTATGACAGATAATGCAGTGAGGGCCTTTTTGGTTGCTTCAGCACTGCGTGATCTCATTGAAGAGGAGAAAGGAAAACTGTCGATTTGTGAAATCGCTGCACGCGAATTGCTTTCAGAAGTCGATATCAATCGACTACCGCCGCCTTGTGGTATGTTAATACATCCTGCATCATCTGTTGACCGTCATTGGCAAGAAGCCCGTAGACTCATAGCTCAAGCAAATGGTGAATCTATTAATGCCTTTACCAATGTGGTTGATTTGACCATAACTGGGCAAGGATGGATCGCTGATCTTGATACGAATCCTGCAATATGGCATCATTGGTACCAGGAGTATAAAACGACCCAAACAGATTTGGAAGACTACCCAGGTGGTGCTGAACTATCCTCACTTACTTGTATTGAGTGGGATATTGTGATTAAGCGGCTGCGATCACTAATGCCATTAGTAAAATTGAGAGTTATTAATAGTGATCCGTCTGCCGATGATAGGCCAAGATACAAATCAATAAAATTGTCAATAGACAAGTGGCAAATTCCACCAGATTTATTGACAATATTTGTTTCTGGTAATGTAATGTCACGTGGTATTACTTTAGAGGGATTAACCACATCTGTATTTAGTCGATCTAGCAAAACACCTGTGGCTGATACACAAATGCAGATGCAAAGATGGTTTGGATACAGAGGCAGCATCGCACCAATGCTTCGGCTGTTCACTTTTAAGGACCAGCGCGAACTCTTCGAGGCATACCATGGCTATGATATAGCTATGCGTCGAGAGATCTGTGCTGCCATGAATGACGGGACATTTGTAAATCCACAAGTGATTCTCCAGGGCTCAAAAGCTCTTGCTACTGCAAAAGTTCCAACCAATCGATTGCCACTTAGCCCAGGAGCAACCCCTTCTGTGCGTCTTATTGAGTTGAGCGATGAGGCCTTGAGACGTGCCAATCTCGCACAAGTTGAACATGCTCTGCAGAATTATGAATGGTCACCAATCATTGTGAATGGAGAAGAGAAGGGCCTTCTCATGGATGCGCCATGGACTCTTCAACAGGCAGCAGAATTTCTCGATGCTCTGCGATTTTCCCATCATGATCCTCAAATCAATGGGGATCCGCGCTATGCGCGCTGGGCTGCGATCGAGACCCAATTAGATCTGGCCGACGATGAAGGCCCACTGCTTCGTACTCCTAACATTCAACCCCAACCAGGTATGTTAAATATTCGAAGTTGCCCCTACAACATCGCAGCCTATCTACGATTATGGGCAGCCTCCCTTCGGCGCAATCGGATTGATGGAATGTCGGCAACCCACCGACCAGATACAAGTTGGTCATTGGTACGGGCCTCTTTGCCTAAAGATGTTCCAGTGCGTGTAGGCCTTCGTTTCGGATCGCTTCCAGTTCTCATTGACGGCTTCTTGGGTGAGCGAAGAGTTCGCCCCGTACTACGTAGTGCCAACAAGATTTCTCCCAACTACATACTCAATACACTATGGGGATCTCGCGGCACTACGGGCGACTATCTGGGCGATCAACGATTTGACTATCATCGAATAGGAGCGCCATTCCCACCAGATCTACACAGTGGCGGGGCATTCTGGCGACCTAAGAACCATGACGCTCTTCTATTAATACATATTGTGCAGCCCAAGGTTGATGACGACCTACTGAAGTTGAGTGTTACTGTTGGTCTCAGTTTGCCTGAGGGAGGACCTGAACAATTTGCCGCAACCCTAGCCTTTAAAAACTGAATCATGCTTGATTATCGTACCATCGCCAACAAACTTGAAGTCCGAGATATACCCCTTGAGCCTGGTGTAAACAACGTCTTTTGGATGGTGGACCATCGACTCGCAATAGGCCGCAGTCACGACAGTGGATACGTTATCATCTTACCAGGAACTATGCTATCCACCGATAAACCCGAACTAAGTAAGGCTCTCAGTTATGGTCGATGGAAAACCAATGAAGGCAAAGTCTTAGAGGCTAACCGTATTACTTTGCCCGAAGGACACTCGTTTGCAATGGCAACTGCGACTGTTGCTGCCGAACTGATCCGGCAGGGGATCGAAAGTCATCCGCTTGAAGAAGTCTTTCAAGCCGTAGATGATTTTATTGAGAGATTGCTTGGGGATCTCTTCATTTCTGAGCATGCTTTGGTAGGTCTTCTGGGTGAAATGGTCTTCTTAGAGCGAATGCTGCGCTTACCCACACTTTGTGATGCTGTTGCTGATCCCACTTCGATTTGGCGAGGATTTCTGCATGATGCTCACGATTTTCATCTAGGCTCGAAATCCATTGAAGTAAAAACGACAACTGGCGACAACCGCATTCACACGATTCATAGCTTAGCCCAAATTGAACCACGGACAGATATTAATGGCAATTTAAATGAGGATGTCTTTTTACTTAGCGTTGGCTTCCGAGTTGACGACATAAATGGGAGTTATTCCGTCCCCAACACTGTTGATAAAATTCTTTTGCACATCAATCGTTGTCGAGAACCTGAAATAGCGAAGAAAGCCTTTTTGCAGCGCTTGTTACGATGGGGTGTAAGCGAACAGACCGGGTATAAGCACGATACCGCGCGCGTTAGCTCGAGGATGTCCATCCGCTTTGCATTAAGCCTCGAACCTCGTCTCTACGAACTCACTGACCCAAAGTTAAAGTTGCTTCGGAGCAAAGATCTGGTTGGCTTCATTGTAGAAAATAAAGGCATTCGCTACCGAGCAAATTTTCCTGATGAAATTCCGGGAAATCCCGAAAATCCTATCGTTGGATGGTATGAGATATCTCAGAAATTAATTTGATGGAATTTACGCAGTTAAACTAGTGATCGCCTTAAAGTGCAGTATATATAAACTATACCAGATTAAACTTAGGCTTTTTAGATTGATTACGATACCCCAAAAAACGCATAAATTCATATTATGAATCAGACAAAAAGATAATTATGGCTATTTAATAAAAACTAAGCTCTCTTTATGTGAACGAAAGTCAAATAAAGGCGTAAAGTTATCTTTAAAATTGATAGAACTTACGCACTTCAGAAGTTAAGTACTTGAAATTAAAAGATTTGCCAAGATGGGGTTCATTCGGCGTAAGTTGAGCAATTTTAACAACTTAGGTCGTTAAGTGCGTAAGTCCTAAATTGAATTTAATCCGCAATGAATTGCGGAATTAGATAAATAATGAAAATGAATATTAAATTCGAGGCAATTGAAGCATATCATGCTTTACTTTCGCACTTAAATTGCCAAGTGTGTAAGTCCTATTAAATTAGCTTGCCGCTGCTGAAGTCGATAACGGTGTTACTTGGGATCGTCGCCCCTTTATGAATCACAAGGACGCCATCCCTGAGTGTCCACCCGCCGTCTTTATCCTCTTGATCGGGCGCATCGCCGCCGATCAGGCAGACCCCCGCGCCGATCCTCGCGTTCTTGTCCACGATGACACGATCCAGGTAGCTGCCTTTGCCGATCCCCACGCTGATCTTCTGATTGAGCTTGTTGAGATCCCGCTGCTCGCTGCTCTCGTAGAAGTCCGCCCCCATCAATATGCTCTCGCGGATGGTCGCGCCGTCACCGATCCGAGCACGAATGCCGACGAGCACGCGGCTTAGGTTGGCGCCTCGGATAATGCAGCCCTCGCTCAGGAGCACATCGTTGAGTTTGCTATTAAAGATCTTATTGCCGGGTAGAGCGCGAGGCCGTGTATAGATTTGGTTAAACTCATCATAGAAACTAAATTTGGGGTTCTGATCAGTCAGTTCAAGATTTGCATCAAAGAAGGCCCTAATCGTTCCAATATCTTCCCAGTATCCATTAAACTTATGCGCATAGATTTTAAGCCCGCTGGCGACGGCTTTGGGCAAAACCTCCCGACCAAAGTCCACATCTTCGGAATCTTCAAGCATTCTTTGCATTACATTGCGATTAAATACATAAATGCCCATATTCGCGAGGAATAAGCCCGGACGATGTGGCTCATTTCGGCGCTGGAAGTACGCCTCTGGGATCTCCAGTGTGTCGATGACCTCCTCTTCGCTGGGCTTCTCGACAAAGCGAACGATCTCGGCTTGAGCGCCGATCTCCATCACCCCAAGCTCAGGCACTTTGCTGCGATCAACCTCAAGCGCGGCGACGGTGATATCCGCGCCGCGCGCGCGGTGCTCCTCGATGAGCTTACGGTAGTCCATGCGGTAGAGGTGATCGCCAGAGAGGATTAAATACTCCTCAAAGCGATAACGATCGGTGTGCCGGAGGTTCTTTCGTACAGCGTCGGCGGTGCCTTGGTACCAATCCGAGCTGTGATAGCCCGTCTGCTCAGCGGCAAGAATGTTGACGAAGCCCTCACGAAAGGAATCAAAGCGGTAGCTGAGGCCGATATGGTGGTTTAGGCTCTCGGCCAAGAACTGCGTGATGACGAACACCCGCTCCACGCCTGAGTTGAGGCAGTTTGAGATCGGGATGTCGATGAGTCGGTATTTCCCCGCGAGCGGGACGGCAGGCTTAGAGCGCTCGGAGGTGAGAGGGTGGAGGCGTGTGCCGCGACCCCCGCCGAGGATAAGCGCCAAGACGTTCTTCATGAGGATCCCCTGAGGCGTAGACCGTGGCTGACCCTAACCTGTTTTCAACAAATGTCCAATAGGTCAACGCGCCGCTGATTTTAGATTTGATTTTCTCCGCGTCGCGCGTGAAGTTTTTTCATCCTTGCGCACCCATGGAGTTCAAGATGAAGCCACAGATGACCCCAGAGGCCGCCCGCGCGCGGGCGCTGGCGCGTGGTTGGCGGCCCCGCAACTGTGTTTGGGAGCTGACCCTCGCCTGCAACCTCCGCTGCGCCCACTGTGGCTCAGTGGCGGGCAAGGCGCGCCGCGATGAGCTGAGCTTGGAGGCCTGCTTGGACATCGTCGATCAGCTCGCGGAGATGGGCTGCGAGCTGATCACCCTCTCCGGCGGCGAGCCGACGATGAAGCGCGGCTGGGACACCATCGCCCGCGCCATCCATGAGCGCGGCATCTACGTCAACATGGTCACCAACGGCGCTTATCGAGATCAGGCCCACGCCGAGGAGATCGCAGGCCGCGCGCGCGCGGCGGGGATGTCCAACGTGGGCGTCAGCATCGACGGCCCCCGCGTCGTCCACGATCTCATCCGCGCGCCGGGCAGCTTTGATCGCAGCATGGCGGGGATTGAGGCCTTTATCGCCGAGGGGATGAGCGTGGCGGTGATGACCACCGTCAACCGCCTCAACGTCGATCTCTTGGAGGAGACACGGCAAATCGCCATCGACGCCGGCGCCTCCATGTGGCGGCTCCAGCTCGCCAAGGCCATGGGCAATCAGTCCCATGAGGATCTCATCAGCCTCGATGAGTTTAAGGCGCTGGTGCCTCAGCTGGCGGCGCTCAAGCGCGGCGGCGAGATCCACCTCGCGGTGGGCGACTCCATTGGCTACTACGGCGTCCATGATCGCGCGCTGCGCGGCTGGGGCTGGCGTGGGCGCAGCGAGCGCTGGGGGGGCTGCCAAGCGGGGATGCAGGCCATCGGCATCGAGGCCGACGGCGGCGTCAAGGGTTGTCTCTCGCTCCAAGCCAAGCAGGGTCAGCATGATCCCTTTATCGAAGGCAGCTTGCGTGAGGAACGGTTGGCGGATCTTTGGTTCAAGCCCGGCGTCTTCGCCTACAACCGCGACTTTGAGGGGGTCACGGGGGTCTGCGCGGGCTGCAAGCACGCCGAGGACTGCCGGGGCGGCGCCCGCTGCGTCTCCTCCGCCCTCAACGGCCTGCTGACGGAAGATCCCTACTGCTATCACGGGCTGACGCAGCGCCCCGCGCGGCGCGGGCGGCTCCGCCAGGGGGCGCTGGCCGCCGCCTTGGTCATGGCCGCAGGCTGTGATCTGGAGAGCGAGGCGCAGACCCAAGAGATGGGCGTCGATGACGTGGCCGCTGAGGCGCCGAGGGACGCGGCGATCTATGACGACGCGGGCCTCTCCATGGACTACGGCCAGGTGGAGCCCGATGAGGGGGTGATGACCGACTATGGCGTACCGCCTCAATTCGACGCCGCCCCAGTGGATCGCGGCGTGGCGCCCGACGCGGTGATGACGGACTACGGGATGCCGCCCCAGCTCGACGCCGCCCCGGTGGATCGCGGCGTGGCGCCCGACGCGGTGATGACGGACTACGGGATGCCGCCCCAGCTCG
>JAHJCH010000036.1 GCA_018813065.1 Myxococcota bacterium | reverse complement strand
CTCGGGCAACGACGTCGCGACTCCAAGGGTGAACTTCTCAAGAGCGGCGCGCCACATCTCACAGAAGAGGCGGTAGGCGACGAGCCAAGCCTTGCGAAGATCGGGGCTGGAGGTGTGGACCTTGGGGGCAGGGCTCCTCTTACTGCGCTTCGGCTTGGCGTGAGGGTCGCTCATCTCGGTTTTACGTTTACTGGGCGGCTTGGAGGGGAAGATCAGCGCAAAAAAAAACGCCGCAGGGTGAAAACCCTACGGCGTGAGAGGCGACGACCGGATTTGAACCGGTGAGTGGAGGTTTTGCAGACCTCTGCCTTACCACTTGGCCACGTCGCCAAAAGACGGCACGCTGTTTAACCCAGCGGCGGCGCTGCTGTCAAGGGCGCGGCGAATTTTTTTCGCCTACGCCCATCTCCGCCCCGCGCAGCAAGGCCTCCACGCCCGCCCGCAGCGTCGCCTCATCCCCCTCTCGGCCATAGCGCAGCGCCGCGCAGGCCTCCACCAAGGCCGCCGCCTCTGCCTCCTCCGCCCGCCGCAGGCGCGCCGCGTAGCGCGCCAAGCTCTGTGGCTTGGGGCGGCTTAGGCCGCGCCGACGCATCAACCCCTCCAGCGCCTCCAGCGGCTCAAAGCCCGCCTCAACGTCCACCCGCGCCACGCGCGCCTTGGGGCCACGCACCCGCTGCCAGAGCAGCACCAGCAGGATCAACCCCCCGCCCAAGCCCAGCAGCTCCCAGACGCCGAGGTTCATCAAGATGTCCAAGGCCACCGAGAGCCGCCGCTTGATCTCATTGAGCGTGGCGCTGAGCCGCTGAGGCGCGCGCTCCGGCAAGGCCCCTGGGGGCGTGGCGTCATAGGTCCGCCACGCGCCGTCCACGAAGACCTCTGTCCAGGCGTGGGCGTCCTGGGCGCGCACGACAGCCTCGCCGTTGAGCTGCTCACGCACGAGGTAGCCCGTCACCAGCCGCGCCCGCAGCCCCAGCCCCCGCGCCAGCAAGGCCAGCCCGCTGGCGAAGAACTCACAGTGGCCCGTCTTGCGCGATTGCAGGAAGTGGAGGATGGGATCACGGTGCATCGGCGCGCGCTTAAAGCTCAGGGCGTAGCTGTAGTCGCGGGCCAGCCGCGCCCGCAGCGCCTCGACGCGCGCCCGATCCCCCTCGATCCCCGCCGTCCAGGCCACGGCGAGGCGCCTCACCTCCCCCTCGATCTTGCTGGGCAGCGCCGCCTCCTCCTCGCTGGGCGGCGAGGGCGCCAAGGGCGACGCGCCCCGCGCGATCCCCACCTGATAGCTCATGGTCCGCTCGCGCTCAAAGGCGATCTCATCAGCCAGCGTGCGCCGCGCCCCACGCTGCGGCAGGTTGATCTCCACCGCGTCGGGTGGGAGCGGCAGGTAGCGCTGCGGCCGCTTGAGCGAGATCGTCAGCGCGCGCTTGGCCGCCCCCGCCCGCAGCTTGATCAGATGCCCCCGCTCGACGGGCTCCGTGGCCTTGGCCCGCCCCCGCCAGTGCCCCGCGTTATAGCGCTCAAAGACCCGCCCCCGCAGCCGCTCCACCGGGGCGCTGATCGTCAGCGCGATCGCGTCCGAGGACTCGATCTCCTCCAGCCCGTTGAGGTTGACCGCGCCGCCAAAGC
This sequence comes from Myxococcota bacterium, assembly GCA_018813065.1. Classification (GTDB taxonomy): domain Bacteria; phylum Myxococcota_A; class Bradymonadia; order UBA7976; family UBA1532; genus JAHJCH01. The sequence goes on along the minus strand of JAHJCH010000036.1, from coordinate 16,820 downwards.
CCGAGACGTGGCGGTTCATCTTGTAGATGTAGGGCTCGACCCGGTAACGGACGAAGGCCTCCACGCGCAGGAGCCCCGAGGAGACAGGGAAGGACAGCAAGATCGCCAGCCCGATCAGCAGCAGCGGCGCGCGGTAATGCCGACGAAAGCCCGCCCAGCTGGGATCAGCCCGCAGCAGCGCCCAGATTGAGAGCGCGATGTACAGCTCCACCAAGAGGGTGAAGGGCATCACGCCCATGTTGCGCGCCAAGCTCATCAGGGCAAGCAGGCCCATGATCAGCGTCGCCGCCAGATCGCCGCGCCGCCAGCCCCAGAAGTAGCGCAGGCCCGCGGAGGCGAGGAACAGGCTGTTGAGCAGCCCGCTGAGGTGATGGCTCAGCGGCGTGCTCTGGGCGTTGGTCATGACCAAGAAGAAGGTGACGCCGAAGATGAGGTGGAGCAGCGCCTGGGGCACCACGCCCAGCTGAGGGCGCCGCAGCGGCGTCAAGCCCCCGATGATCAGGAGCAGCGCCAGGTTAAGCCAGACGGGCAGCCGATGGGAGGCCAGCGGCCCCAGCGCGGGGACGAGCAAGGCCAAGGTGGCGAGGTGTCGGCTCATCGCCGCCCTCCTTTGATCTGCAAGGGGCCGTTGAGGGGCGGCTCCAGCCGCTGCACCTCGGGCGGCGGGGCGCCATCCAGGCTCAAGGCATAGACCACCGGCGCGCGTTGACGCGCTTGAGCCCACAGCGCCGCCTCGGGCGCGCCCCAGCGGGTGAAGATCAAGAAGACCGCGCCGGGCGCGCGCAGGCGTGGGCCGAGGAGCCGCTCCAGATCCGCCGCAGGCGGGGCGGCTTGCCCCTTGGGCGCGTCCTCGCGGGCCTTGACCCCCGCCAAGACATCCAAGGCCACGTCGATCCCCGCCGCGTGGGCGCCGATCGTCAGCCCTGAGGCGCCGCCGTTCGCCCCGCCGGAGATCAGCAGCTCGATCAGCGCGTCGATGCGCACGCCCCACTGACACAGGGAGGCGGCGAGGGTCACGGCGGCGTCGAGGCGCGCCCGCGACGCCCCGTCCGCCTGCAAGAGCACGATGGCGCGCTTGCGGGCGGCGCGGCGATACTCGCGCACCATCGGCTCACCCAGCCGCGCCGAGGAGCGGGCGTGCAGATCGCGGATACGATCCCCTGGCCGATAGGGGCGCACGCCCAGCAGCTCAAAGGACTCCCCCGCGCTGTAGAGCCGCCCGCGCTGATCAGGCGGCTCGGTGATGGAGGGTGGATCAGGCAGGCCGATGACCGGGTAGATCGGCGGGATGACCGTAAACTGAATCGGCGCGCTGTTGATCATCCGCCCGTAGAAGAGGCCCAGCGGGTAGACCGAGGCGGCGTAGAAGGTGCCCATCTGTCGGCGCCCACGCAGGAGGAAGCGGGCGGTGAGTTGAACACGCGCCTCCTCGCCTGGGGGGATCAGGGGGATGTCGGGCTTGGGGGAGGTCCAGGCCCCATCCCAAGGGAGAAAAGGGCCAAAGACGCGCATGGCCACCGCCGGCGCGCGCCCCTCATTCTTGAGGACCAGCGTAAAGGTGATCTCGCCCCCTGCGGTGACGCGGCGTGGGTGCTCGACGCGCAGGGTCAAGCCCTCGACGCGGGCCAAGCGGCGGGCGAAGAAGCCGACGATGAGCAGGGCGCTGAGGCCGCAAAACACCCGATACAGTGGCGTAAAGTGAACATCCATCCCCGTCATCGCCACCACGAAGGTCAACAAGAGCAGGATCTGCCCCTCGCGGCTCAGCGACAGCAGCAGCGTCAGTGGTCGGCGAAGGACCTGCACCCAGCGGCGCTGCGCCAACGCCGCGCGGCGCTCATACGAGGGGATCAGGATGTGATTAAGCTCACGGAGGTTCATGTGGGCGTCGGGATCGCTTCGAGGGCCTCCTCCACCATCTGACGGGCGTCGCGGCCACCGTAGCGCGCCTCGGGGGCCAGCTCCAGGCGATGGGCCAGCACGGCGAGGGCGACGCCTTGGACATCATCGGGGGTCACATAGTCGCGCCCCGCCAGGAGCGCCGCGGCTTGGCTGGCGCGGAAGAGGGCCAGGGCGCCTCGGGGGCTGGCGCCCACGGCCAGCTCGACGTGTTGGCGGGTGTGGTGGACGAGCTTGAGCATATAGCCGCCGACAGGGCGCTCCACGCGCACGGCGCGCACGGCCTGCTGGAGCGCCGTCAACTGCGCGCCATCCAGGACGGGTTGGAGATCCGCCAGGGGGTGATGATCCTGCTGGTCATAGAGCATCGCCAGCTCTTGCTCGAAGTCGGGGTAGCCCATGTTCAAGCGCAGGAGGAAGCGATCCAGCTGCGCCTCGGGCAGCGGATACGTGCCCTGGGCGTCGATGGGATTTTGGGTGGCCATGACGAAGAAGGGGCGTGGCAGTGGGCGGGTATTGCCATCGCTGGTGACCTGGGCCTCGCTCATGGCCTCCAAGAGCGCCGACTGCGTACGCGGCGAGGCGCGGTTGATCTCATCGGCGAGGAGGACGTGCGTAAAGATAGGGCCGGGCTTGAACTCAAACTCCCCATCCCCGCGCAGGACGGCGGCGCCCAGGATATCGCTGGGCATCAGATCCGGCGTAAACTGCACGCGCTTAAACCCCAGGGACAGGGAGCGCGCCAGGGCGCGGGCCAGGGTCGTCTTGCCCACGCCGGGCACGTCCTCCAAGAGCACATGGCCCTCGCTGAGCAGCCCGATGATCAGCAGCCGCAGCGGCTCGCGCTTGCCGAAGATCACCCGCTCCAGGTTGCCAAGGAGTGCTTGCCCCTCATCGTGCTTTATCTGCATCACGCTCTCCGCTTGATATGCGCGGGATCATAGAACACCTGCGCGTCACTGAGGTGCGGTTTCGGGATGACCGCGCACGCCGCGCTCATCCCCGTTAAAGATCGCCCGCCAAGGCAGCTCCACGGGGCGATAACGCCGCGAGCGCCCCAGCTGAGCGCTGCCGTTATCGCCCCAACAGGCCACGCGCCCATCACGCAGCCGCGCGCAGGCGAAGGTCTCGCCCACGGCCAGCTGCGCGGCGGGGCCAGGCAAGGCGATGGGGCTCGGCGTCCGGGCGCGTGGCAACGTGCGCCGCGCCGCCCGCTCCCCCAAGAGCCCCCAGCACAGCGCGCCCCCCTCCGAGGTCAGCGCGCAGGCATAGCCCCCGGCCATGGCCAGCGCCGTGATCCCCTCCAGGCCCTCCACGGGACGGAGGCGAGCCACATCATCGCCGCACAAGACCTGCCCCGCCTCGCGTTGAACGCACAGCCCATCGCCCACGGCGAAGCGCGCCACGTCGCGCACCCCGGCCACGGCCACGGCCTCCCGCTCATCATGACGCCAGCACCACAGCGCGCCGCCCTCCAGCCGGGCGCAGCTCAGCGCCGCGCTGCCGCGCGCCAGCTCCAGGGCGGGGGCGGGCAACGGCACGGCGCGGCAAGGCTCATCGCTGAGCTGATCACAGCAGTACACCGCCCCCTCACCTGCGCGCAGCGCGCAGACGATCTGGGCGCCCACCGAGAGGGCCGAGGCGGCGAAGGTGGGCCGCGCGCCCGCGTCTGGAGGGCGGCGCCAGCGGGGTGGATCGGGCACCCCTCGCCAGCGGTGCTCATCCAGGGCCGCCCAATCGGGCGTGGGGTTAAACATCAAGTTGCCCCAGCAGCGGCCTTGGCCCTCGACGGAGACGGCGCAGGCACCATAGGCCCCCAGATCGAGCTGAGCGATGGGCTGCCCCAGATCAAAGCGCCGTGGCCGCGCCCACTTATGCCAGTTGGTGCGCGCCCCAAGCTGCCCATCCTCGTTCTGCCCCCAGCACCACAGCGCGTCGGGGGGATCATCACGGCGGCGGGCGCAGGCGAAGCGCGCGCCGAGCTTGAGATCCGTGACCTGATCGAGCCCTTGGATGATCTGGGGGGTGGGCTCCAGCAAGGCGGCGTCGCGCCCGAGCACCCCGCGCTCATCCTCACCCCAGCAGAGGATGTCCTGATTCAAGAGCGTGACGCAGAGGTGCTCGGGGCCCAAGGCCACGCGGGCGATCCCTTCAGGGTGAGGCAGGGTATATGGCTCTGAGGTGTCGCCGCGATCATCATGCTCTTGGCGCTGATCGGGCGCGCTGAGATAGGGCTGAGGGTAATCCCCGCGACAGGCGATGTGCCCGCTGGGCTCAAGCGCGCAGCTGTACTCCTTGCTACAGCTGGAGGGCGTAAACTGCTCGGGGGGGCAAAGCATCGGCGCGCTTGACGGCGCCTTACCCCCGCCCCAGCACCAGGTTTGCCCATCAGCGGTCACCGCCACGGCGCGATCCCCGCCCACGGCGATGGAGGTCACGCGCTGAAGCCCGGCCACGCGCGCGGCGGGCAGGGCGACATCGGGCGGGCTGACGATCCCGCGCCCCAGCTGCCCCATCTCATTCGGCCCCCAGCACGACACCCCACCATCCGAGTGCAGGGCGCAGCCATGCTCATCGATGACGACCTCAACGACGCCCTCCAAGCGGGTCACCAGCGCCGCGCTGGCCCCCCAGCAGTGGAGGCGCCCGCCTGAATACCAAGCGCAGGTATCGAAGCGGCCCAGGGCCAGCTCGGGGGCGGGGCGCATCACGAGGGCGGGCGCGTGGGGGGGCGTGGCGAGGATAAGACAGAGCAGGGTGATCAAAGCGCGGCTCCTCAGGCGAGCGGCGAGTTTGACCCAGGCAGACGGCGAGGAAAACCTTAAAAGGCGGCGCTCTTCACCGCAGCGACCCTCAGACGATGCTGCCCAGCGCGCCTTGCAGAAAGCGCCCGGTGTGGCTGCCCAGCGCATCGATCAGCGCCTCGGGGGTGCCCTCAGCCAACAGCTGACCGCCCGCCTCGCCGCCCTCTGGCCCCAGGTCCAAGATCCAATCCGCCGTCTTGATGATGTCGAGGTTGTGCTCAATCATCACCACCGTATTCCCCGCGTCCACGAGGCGCTTGATCACCTCCAGCAGCCGCCGCACGTCCTCGAAGTGCAGCCCGGTGGAGGGCTCATCGAGGATATAGAGCGTGCGCCCCGTGGCGCGCTTGGCCAGCTCACGGCTGAGCTTGATGCGCTGCGCCTCGCCGCCGGAGAGGGTCGTGGAGGCTTGCCCCAGGTGCAGATAGCCCAACCCCACATCTTGAAGGGTCTTAAGGATGCGGTGGATGCGCTTATGATGCTCAAACAGCTCAATGGCATCATCCACCGAAGTCTCTAAGAGATCGCTGATGGTCTTACCGCGATAACGCACCCTCAGCGTAGCATCATTAAAGCGCGCGCCTTTACAGACCTCGCAGGTGATATACACATCCGCCAAGAAGTGCATCTCCACCTTACGCACGCCTGCGCCTTGACACGCCTCACAGCGCCCACCTTTGACGTTAAAACTAAAGCGCCCAGCATTAAAGCCGTAAGTCTTAGACTCCTTTGTGATGGCGAAGACCTGCCGGATATCATCCCAGAGCTTGGTATAAGTGGCTGGATTACTGCGTGGCGTGCGCCCGATGGGCTTCTGATCGATGTTGATGATCTTATCAAAGTGGGCCAAGCCGCTGATGGACTCATGCGCGCCGGGGTGAAGGCTGGCGCCGTTGAGCGCATTGGCGGCGGCGGGATAAAGGATGTCATTGACGAGGGTGCTCTTACCTGCGCCGCTGACGCCGGTGACGCAGGTGAAGAGGCCGACGGGGATACGCGCGTCGATGCCCTTGAGGTTATTCTCGGTGGCGGCGTGGATGATCAGCATACGCTCAGGATCAGGGGGGCGGCGGGCGGTGGGGGTAGAGACGCCGCGCCGCCCGGCGAGATAATCCCCGGTGAGGCTGCCTTGAGCGCGCTTGATGACGCTGGGGGGGCCGCTGGCGATGATCTCCCCGCCGTGACGCCCCGCGCCTGGGCCAAAATCGACGATCCAATCCGCGCTGAGCATCATCTCGGCGTCGTGCTCGACGACGATCACCGAGTTCCCCAGATCGCGCAGATGGGTCAGCGTCTGGATGAGGCGCTGATTATCGCGTGGGTGCAGGCCGATGGAGGGCTCATCGAGGATATAGAGCACGCCGGTCAGCTCACTGCCGAGCTGACTGGCGAGGCGGATGCGTTGACTCTCGCCGCCGCTGAGGGTGGGGCCGGGGCGGGCGAGGTTGAGATAAGAGAGGCCCACATCACAGAGAAAACGCAGGCGATGATCGATCTCCTTGAGCAGCTCACTGGCGATGGCCGCGCGGTTCCCCTCCAGGCGCAGGGCGCGCAGGGTCGCCCAGGCATCGAGGATGGTCATGCTGTTGAGGGCGGGCAGCGTATAGGCATCGAGGTAGACCGAGGCCGACTCAGGCCGCAGGCGATGCCCCCCGCAGGCGTGACAGGTGATCTGATTAAAGAAGGGCGCCAGCTTATCGCGGATATCCTCTGAGTCTGTCTCTCGCCAGCGCCGCAGCAGGTGGGGCAAGGCCCCCTCCCAGCGGGTCTTGAGCGTCTCTTTACGCCCGTTGTGATTAAAGGAGATCGCATACTCCTGGGCGCCGGTGCCGTGAAGGAGGGCGCTGACGGCCTGCGGGCTCAGGGAAGAGAAGGGTGCGCGCAGATCGACGCCATGCGCCTCAGCCATCACGCGCATGATCTTCTTGAGCCAGCCAAAGGAGGGATGACCGTGCATCGCCACCCAGGGCTTAATGGCGCCCTTCTCCACCGAGAGGCTGGGATCGGGGATGATCAGCGCCGGATCGGCCTCGGGCAGTGTGCCCAAGCCATTACACTCGGGGCACATCCCCAGCGGGCTATTAAAGCTGAAGCTGGCGGGGATCAGCTCGGGGAAGCTCAACTGACACGCGGCGCAGGCGCGATGCTCATTGAGATGCAGCGTATCACCATCGACGACGGCGACGATCAAGGCGCCCTCACCCAGGCGCAGGGCGGCCTCAACGGAGTCAGCGAGTCGGGCGCGCTGGCCTGGCTGAGAGACGAGGCGATCGACGACCACCTCAAGGGCGTTACGGCGCTTGGGATCGAGGATGATCTCCTCATCGAGGCTGCGCACCTCACCATTGAGCCGCACGCGGGTAAAGCCCAGGGCGCGCAGCTCATCGAGGCGCTCCTTATGCGCGCCCTTACGATGCTCGACGATGGGGGCCAAGAGCAGAAAGCGGCGGCCTTCGGGCAGGGCCTCTAGGGTATCGACGATCTCCTGAGCGGACTGGGCCTCAACGACGGCGCCGCACTGATGACAGCGCTGCTGCCCTGCGCGGGCGAAGAGGACGCGCAGATAATCATGGATCTCGGTGATGGTCCCCACGGTGGAGCGTGGATTCTTCGACGCCGCTTTTTGCTCGATGCTGATGGTGGGTGACAGGCCCTTGATCGAGTCATAGTGGGGCTTCTCCATCTGCCCCAAGAACTGCCGAGCATAAGCGGACAAGCTCTCGACATAGCGGCGTTGCCCCTCGGCGAAGAGGGTATCGAAGGCCAACGAGGACTTACCGCTGCCGGAGACGCCGGTAAAGACCACCAAGCGCAGCTTGGGGATCTTGAGATCGACGCCCTTGAGGTTATGCTCGCGCGCGCCTCGAATCTCCAGGTGCTCTTGGCCCATGAGCCCCTCCAAAAGTTCAGACAAAAGAGGGCGGCAAGATACACGACTTAAAGGCGCGTGGGGAGGGCCTGCGAGGGCGGGGCGCCTCAGATACACCTTCCAACATGATCCGCCCTCATGAATTCTGCCAAGGTCAACGCCGAAACCGACATCCAGTTGCTCATCTTGATTTTACCGCTCACCTCGCATCTGATAAGGGCGCTTGAAGGACCGAGCCCCCCCTTGAACTGAGGCGTCTGCGGCGCCAAGGAGGTCCCCGATGATCAGTTTGCGTCGTTTCTTTTCTGTGCTGTGTTTGTGCGGCGCGATGTCCGCTTGGGGACAGCCCATCACCATCGTCACCCTTGGAGATAGCCTGACACATGGGGATGGCGATGTGGAGGGAGGTGGAGGCTATCCAGCGCGGATCTTGAAGAAACTCCGCGCCCGATCAGCTGACATACGATTAATCAACCTCGCGCAGTCCGGTGTGACGACAGGCGACTTGATCAATATGCAGCTTGACCCAGCGCTCGCCGTGCTCGCCAAGGCACCTCCTGGTTCGGCCAAGTTCGTGCTCCTTTGGATCGGCAGCAATGATCTCTTTGGCCTCTATAATTATGTCTGTGATCAACAGTATCCGAATGATTATGTGCGATGTGAGCGTGAATCTGAGGGCTTTTTTATCGACAACTTAGATTCGATTTTGAAGCGTTTACAAGCGAGTGGCGCGCGTGTTTATGTTGCTTTGCTTGATGACCAATCCAAACGCCCTGTAATGACAAATCAGCAATTAAGAGAGAGCGCTTTTGATCGATTTTCAGCATCTGAGGTGCCGCGTATGGCCACACAAATCGCCCGGTATAACGACGATATTCGTAAAATCGCTTCGCGTCGAGGTGCTTTCACCGTTGATTTCTCAAACTCGACGTTATTTCAAGATATCAAGTTATTAGATGGTGATGGCAATCACCCCAATGCCCAAGGATATGATTTAATCGCTGAGGTGTGGTTTAAAGCGATATCTCTGGCGTTGCCGCCTCTTCCTGCGACGAACCCAACGCGCTAAAGCGATAGAGGTTGGCGTAGGGGAAGGGGCGGCTCCTTTTCATCAGGGCAGATCAAGCTTGGGCAGAGGGCCGGTGATCTGGCGGATATCCTGCCGGAGCAGGGGGCGGGAGAGATAAGCATCGAACTCCTCGGAGATCACCTCACCGCGCTGCGGCTTGATGCCGATCAAGCGCGCGCTGGGGATGGCGGGATCTGTGCGGATACCCCGCGCGACGCGCAGCGGATCGACCCCAGGGAGATCGAGATCCAAGAAGATGATATCGGGCCTAAAAGAGACGAGCAGGCGACCCGCGTCAAAGGAGTTATTGGCCTTCTCCACCTCAAATGAGGCATCATCGCCGCCCTCATCATCCACCAGCGCGTCGAAAATCCCCTCCAGCACGTTACGCTCATTGGCGATGATTAAAACCCGACGGTTGCGCTCAGTATCCACCTCAGCCTGGGCCTCAACGGGGATCTCCGCGCGCCGACAGAAGTCCTCCAGATCAGGCCGCATAATCCGACGATGACCCCCCGGCGTCTTATAGGCGCGGATGCGGCCCTCCTTAATCCAGCGGATGATCGTCATGGGGGTGACGCGGCAAAACTGCGCGGCGGTGTGTGTAGAAAAGACGTCTGGGAGCTTCTTCGTCATGGCTTTCATCCTCGGGCCTCGCTGATCTGCGGATGAGAGTACATCAGATCGAGCTTGTCAATTGAGAAGCCCGAGAGTTTTCAAGATGATACATCGCAGCTTAGGGCAAAGATGAGGTCCCCTGCGTGCTTAGACGAGGCGGCGTGTTCCTCAAGCCGCGTCCAAATTCGGCTATGCCTCCCTCCCCCCCTTCTCTATACTCGCTCGTCAAAAAATCGAGTGAGGGAAGATCGAATGCAAATGAGATGGATGCTGTGGACGCCGTGGCTCTTATTGGCCCTCTCGGCCTGCGCTGACAAGGAGGAGCCAGCGGGGACGGCCTGCTTTATCAACCAGGACTGCGCGCGGGGCACGCTCTGCCTGGAAGGCGCCTGCGTGGAGCGGCCTTGCCAGAGCCTCAACGAGTGCCCCAGCGGCACTTGCCTCTTTGATCTCAAGATGTGCTCCGCCAAGGAGTGCGCCGACGTGGTGGAGGGCCAAGAGCTGTTCTGTGGCGGCGAGCGCCCGCTCTGCCTGGAGCAAGGCAGCTTCCGGGGGAGCTGCGTGGGCGCCAGCGTGAGCTGTAGTGGCGACGCCGAATGCGCCGCGCTGGGCAACGGCTCGACCTGCTGCGGCGGGGCCTGCCGGGTGGACTGCCCCGACATGGCCACGATCCGGCTTGACAGCGGGGTAGAGGACGCCGCGCCTGCGCCTGACAGCGAGGCGATCTCGGAGGCGGGTGCGCCCGCCGCCCAGGCCTGCGGCGCCTGCATCAACGACGGCGACTGCGCCGCGCTGGGCGACGGCGCGCGCTGCACGGCCATCGGCGACGGCCAATACTGCACCCAAGCCTGCGCCGGTGAGGACGACTGCCCGCCGGGCTTCCAGTGCGTCAACGGCCTCAACCAGTGCCTCCCGGGCAACTACCGCTGCACGGGCTGCTTGGCCGACGGCTGCCCTGCCGGCCAGGTCTGCGACTACGTCACCGCCGAGTGTACGCCCCCGCGTGGGGGCTGCGGCGCCTGCAACAGCGATCAGGAGTGCGCCGCGGGCTTCAGCTGCGTGGCCATGGGCAACGCCAAGCACTGCTTCGCCCCGTGCGGCGCCGGAGACAGCTGCGAGCAGGCGACATATCAATGCCTCGACGGCTTCTGTAAGCCTTCGAGCGCCGTCTGTGACGCCTGCGACAGCCTCTGCGCGGGCGAGACGCCGATCTGCATCGACCTGGAGGGGGTCTGTGGTGAATGTGGCGACCGCCAACCGTGCGAGGCGCCGCTGGCCTGCAACCCCTTAACGCACCGCTGCGAGGAGAACGACGGCTGCCTCTCCAGCGCCGACTGCACCGAGCCCGACGCCCGCTTCTGCTTTGGCGGCGACTGCGTGCAGTGCATGCAGACGAGCGACTGCCCCCCGCGCAATGAGTGCGACGCCGCCACCTGGCAATGCGTCAGCAACCCCTGCGCGGGCGTCGAGTGCCAGATCGGCTCGGTGTGCAACATGGAGACGGGGCGATGCGATCCGGGCTGCCAAACCGTCGATGACTGCGCGCCCTTAGAGGGCCTCGCCTGCAACGCGGGGACGGGCCAATGCTACTTCACCAACGGCGCCTGCGACATTGGCGGCGGCGAGGCCGTCTGCGCGCCGGGCAGCCAATGCGGCCCAGGGCTCGATCCCACGGCGGGCATCTGCTCTTGCCGCCGCGAAAACCCGCTCGACGTCACCAACCTCACCGAGATCATCTCCTGCCAGCCGGGCGTCACCTGCCTCCACGGCGAGTGGCCTTGGGGCTCGGGCCAATACGCGCCCAACGGCTTCTGCATGAGCTTCTAGCAGGATCTTTGGCGCGGGCGGCCAGAGGCGGGATCAGCTTCGATACAGGAAGGTCAGCGGCGCCAAGCGCTCATCGAGGCTCTTGGGCTGAGGGCGCCAGGTGGCCGCCAACCAAGCGTTGAGCGAACCGATGCGCTGCGCCTCGACGTGACGGCGGCGGACGGTGACGTGCTCATGGGCCAAGAGGTTTGACCATGACAGCTGCCGCTGGAAGCAGAGGTGACGAACCGCCGCCGCGCCCTTGACCCCGCGCCCAGCGCGCGCCAGCCACCGCGCCAGGCGCTCGGCCTGGGGCTTCTCCTCCAAGACCTCCGCGCAGCTCATCGCCGCCCAGAAGGCGAAGGCCTCGGCGCCGGGCTTGAGCCGCTCGGGGGCGAAGAAGCCCTTGAGCCAGCCGTGACGGGCGCGGCGCAGATAGAGGATCTCGGCCAGCAGCGCCGTGGCGGTGGCCTCGGTGGGCGCGGCCATGATCGCCTCGGGGGTGTCTTGCAGCCCGGCGGCGGCCAAGGCATCGACCCAGGCCCCGTCCAGATCCCCCGCGCTGAGGCGCAGGCGGGCGCGCAGGAGCGCCACGGCGGCCTGCGCCGCGTCGCCTTTGGGCTCTTTGGGCTGAAGATCCTCGACATAGATCAAGGCCAAGGGGGCATGGCCCAGATAACCCAACAAGCGCACGCGCGCGGCCTTGAGGAACAGGGTCAACGGATCATGGGCGTCAGCGCGCCCCGCCAACCAGCCCTCCACGCGCGCCAAGCCCGCCTCGAAATCAAAGCGGGCCTCATCGATCTGCACGCGATACAGGACATAACCACCCAGCAGATCATCGGGCACGGGATCGAGGGTCGAGGCGGCCTCATCCCAAGCCGCCGTCAGGGCGGCGAGGGCCTTATCGTGGACGCGGGCGCCCTCCATGCTGAGGCGACGGTTAAGGAGCTTGAGCTTGAGGGCCGGGCTGAGCCCCTTGGGCAGCGCCTCGGGGCGGGGCAGCAGGCCCAAGAGGTGGGGCGCCTCACCGGCGCCGGTGGCCTCGATGAGCTGCGCCCACTCGGGCTCGGTCAGCCGCCCCAGAGCGAGGCGGATCGCCTCGGTGATCTGGGCGATGGCCGCCTCCGCCTCGGCGGGTGGGCGCCGCATCAGGGCCAAGAGCGTCTCCAGATCGGGATCAGCGGCGGCCTCAAAGATGGCGCTGGCCTCGGCGATGGCCTGCGCCTTCAAGGGGAGCTGGATCAGCTGGGGGTGCTGGAGCAGCCGACCGCGCAGGGTGGCCTCCTCGCCGGACCTGCTGGGCCGCAGCGCCGAGGCCAGGGCCACGGCGTAGCCCATCCAGGGGTGACCCTCACGATCCGCCAGGCGCGGCATCTCCGCCCCCTCGACCTGGGCGACGAGCTCAGCGGCGATGGCCTCACCGCGCCCCTTCATCTCCGCGTCGAGGTAGATCGCCACGGGCGCCTCAGCGGCGACATCGCGCAGGCGAGCGCGGCAGAAGCGCAGCGCCTCGGCCTCCGCGCGTGGGGCGCGGCGACGGGGATAGGTGGCCTCGAAGCTAAAGATCTGAATGCCCTCGCGCTTGAGCAGCCGATCCATCCAAGCGCGCGTGGGCGCCCGACCCCCAGAGAGCAGGGGCAGGCGCGTAAAGGGCGGGACGGCGAGGGCGACGGTCTGGCGGTGCATATGCCCTTGGCGCTTGGGATCGCGGCTGGTGACGCTGGTCATCAGCAGCGTATAGCCCTCGACGTCGGCCTCGACGCGCGCCACGGCGTGACGGGCCAGGACCGCCCGCTCCACCCCGCTCGTCCAGCGCTCGATGGCGTCGGGCTGCTGGGCCAGCGTATCCGAAGGGAAGATGACATAGGCCTCGCGCCAAGCGGAGACGATGGGGCTGCGCTCCAGGATCATCCGCGCGTGAAAGTCACCCTGGGCGAAGTCGAGGACCGCTTGAGGCGTGGGCAGGATCTCGACCTCATCGGCCTCCTCCGCCTCGCTGTCCTCCAGCGCGCGGACGAGGGCCTTGATGTCCTCGTCCTCTTCCTCAGCCTCCTCAGCCTCCTCAGCCTCAGCGATCTCCTCAGCGACCACCTCAGTGATCTCCTCAGCGACCACCTCAGCGATCTCCTCAGCGACCACCTCAGTGATCTCCTCAGCGACCGCCTCAGTGATCTCCTCAGCGACCACCTCAGTGATCTCCTCAGCGACCGCCTCAGAGACCACCTCAGCGACCGCCTCAGCGATCTCCTCAGCGACCTCCTCAGTGATCTCCTCAGCGACCGCCTCAGAGACCACCTCAGCGACCTCCTCAGTGATCTCCTCAGCGATCTCCTCAGGGATCTCCTCGCCCTGGGGCCTTTGATAAAGCAAGGTCACGGGCTGCCCGGCGGCCAGGCGGCGGCGTAGATCCAGCGCCACATCGGGGGAGAGGGGCAGCAGCTGCGCCGTCACCGCCTCGGCCAGCGGGTGATCGACGCGCCGCGCCTCATGACTGGCCCCCTGAGCGAGCAGGTGCGCCTTGATCCAAGCGTGGAGGACGCTCGCCGCGCCGCCGCGCAGGGCGAGGGCTTGCAGGCGCGCCCGCGCCGCGCCCTTCTGACCTCGGGGGGTGAGGAGGCGGCCCACTGCGCCGCGCAGGGCCTCGATCTCCTCTGTGGAGGGCGGGTTGAGCCGCAGCGCCGAGGCCGCCTCGGCATCATCGAGGCCTGTGATAAAGGCGTCGAGATCGCCGCCTTCTTCTAAAATCGCGTCCACCAGCCTCGGCCAAAGGGCGTCGGTTGAGCTGGCATCGCTGACGATGTGCGTCATGTTATCCCTCACTCGCTGGGGCCTCATCCGTCGCGACGGCGCGCAGGATAAAGAGGCCGCTCCAGGCATAGGTCACCGCGATGAGCGGCACCAGGAGGTTAAGGAAGGCGTAGGGCACATAGGACCAGGTGGCGACCCCCAAGGTGGTCGCCATAAAGGCCCCGCCCGAGTTCCAGGGGCAGAGCGCGGAGGTCACAGTGCCGCCGTCCTCGAGAGTGCGCGAGAGCATCCGGGGTTGGAGGCCAAAGCGCGGGTAGCTCTCCCGGAACATCCGCCCCGGGAGCACGATGGAGAGGTACTGATCGGCCAACAGGAAGTTGACCCCGATGGAGGCGCCGACGGTGGCGGAGATCAGCCCGCCCACGCCCTTGATCTTGCGCAGGAGGGCCGCCAAGAGCGCGTCGATCAAGCCCGCCCGCTCCATCAAGCCGCCGAAGGCCGTGGCCCAAAGGATGATGGCGATGGTGTCGAGCATCCCGCCCATGCCGCCGCGTGAGAGGAGGCGATCGACGGCGGCGACGCCCGACTCTGCGGTGAAGCCGCTGTAGCTGACGGTGAGGATCTCACCGAGGCCGCTGCCTTGATTGAAGGCGGCCATCAAGGCGCCGAGGAGGGCGCCGACGGCCAGGACGGGCAGGGCGGGGAGGCGCTTGACGGCCAAGAAGATGACCACCACAGCGGGGAGGAAGCGCCACAGAGAGACGGACTGATAAGCCGCCAGATCGGCGCGGAGGGCCTCGATGGCGCTGGTGGAGGCCGGGCCGAGGTTGAGCGTACCCAGGAGCCAGGGGGCGGCGGCCTGGGCGTGGACAAGGGCCGGATCGACGGCGGGGGGCGCGTGATTAAGGCCGACGAGGGCATAGAGGACCAGGGCGATGAGCAGGGCGGGGAGGGTGGTATAGAGCATGGCGTGGATATGCTCAAACAGCTCACTGCCAGCGACGCCTGGAGCCAGGTTGGTGGTATCGGACAGAGGCGACATCTTATCGCCGAAGTAGGCGCCGGAGATCACAGCGCCGGCGGTCATGGGCGCGGAGACGCCCAGGGCGGCGCCGATGCCCATCAGGGCGACGCCCACGGTGGCGGCGGTGGTCCAGGAGCTGCCGATGGCCAGGGAGACGAGGGCGCTGATGAGGCAGGCGGCGGGCAAGAAGTAGCTGGGCTCTAAGACGGCCAAGCCATAATAGACCATGGAGGCGATGGTCCCTGACATGGCCCATGTACCGATGACGACGCCCACCACCAGGAGGATCAAGGAGGCCTTGAGCGCCAAGCTCATGCCCTCGATCATGCCCGCCTCGAGATCGGCCCAGCGGTGTCCCAAGCGCAGCCCGATCAGGGCGGGGGGGACGCAGGTCAACGCCAAGAGGATCTGCACTGGGGCGCCATCGCCATAGAGGAGGATCCCCGAGGAGATCAGGGCGGCGGCGGCGACAACAGGCGTAAGGGCTTCCCAGAGGTGAGGTTGACGGATCAAAGGGTGGCTCCTGTTTGGATGGGGCGAATGTAGCACCGCGCGCGCTGATTTTTGCCGCTGATTTTTGAAGATGAGTTTGATCTAGGCGCGGCGCGCGTGTTGATCATCAAAGCCGCGAAGGCATCTGATCCCCTTCAAGAGTTGATCATCAAAGCCGCGCGGGCATCTGATCCCCTTCAAGAGTTGATCATCAAAGCCGCGCGGGCATCTGATCCCTTTCAAGAGTTGATCATCAAAGCCGCGCGAGCATCTGATCCCTTTCAAGAGTTGATCATCAAAGCCGCGCGGGCATCTGATCCCTTTCAAGAGTTGATCATCAAAGCCGCGCGGGCATCTGATCCCCTTCAAGAGTTGATCATCAAAGCCGCGCGGGCATCTGATCCCCTTCAAGAGTTGATCATCAAAGCCGCGCGGGCATCTGATCCAAAAAATCTTAAAAAACGAGAACTATAAGCGCGCGGAAAAAAAGAAAAAACAAAAAAAGAAGAAAAAAGGCGCAGGCGCCCACAACATTTTCAACCTCAGCGCGTCAGGGGCCACGCCAAACGCACAGGCGAAGGAGAGCGTATGAAAAAGGAGACACAAACGCTGCTGAACCTCTACGCGATGAGCTGGAGCGAGGCGCTGATCCTGACCTGGACGATCCGAGAGACGATGAAGCAAGAGGCGCACGCGGACGAGGCGTTCAACGCGCTGCTGATCGAGATCGACGACGAAGCGAACTTGGTCAAGGCCGCAGAGGCGCGCCGCGCAAACGAGAACAAGCAATCGCACGTCATCAGGCCGCAGATTCTGGAGATGAACGCGGCGCTCAAGCAACTGTACCATGCGCTCAAGAGTATGGAGATCAACATCGCGGCGCAGAGCGAAGCGCACAGCCTGGCGCAAAAGACATTAGAGGACATCTTCGGCGCGCGTAACTGGTCACGCCGCAACGCGGCGGCGGCCTTGAGCTTGGCAGAGCAAGCCCTGAGCATCATGAATGATCGCTGGGATGCCTTGGGGCTGTCGCATTTGCGTGCGTCCTTCACCGAGACATACGAGGCGCTCTACCAGCGCCAGCAGGCCCGCATGAACATGCAGGTCACGGCGGCCAAGGTTCAAGCGTTGCACATGCAAGCGTTGCATCTGTCGATCACCCGCGCCATGTGCTATCTGGTCTTGAGCTACACTCAAGCCATCCACGCCCAGCGCTTCGCCGCCTTCTCCTCGGCGATCTTGGCCTTCAATCAGAGCCTCCGCCGTAAGCCCTCGCCCGCTCCGGTTTCAGATCAGGACTAAGAGTCAGTCTTATTGGATCTTGTGAGGACCAACAATCATACAACGTAGGGTGCCCATCCGCCATGGCGGACGGAGGCGAGAAAAGGTGAGGAAGATCCCCCCTCCTGGTATGTGGAGGTTACGAAGCCAAACCACAGCCAAAAAGAGGGATCGATGGAAGGGTGTCACGAGTTCGAGATTGGAGCG
>JAHJCH010000329.1 GCA_018813065.1 Myxococcota bacterium | reverse complement strand
TGCGCCCCTCCGCGCCGCCCGCCCCGCCGCCCGCCGCCGACACCCCAGAGGCGTGGGCCGCCTACCTGCGCGCCCTCCACATCGATCACCGCCTCGATCAAGGGCCCGGCGTGGGGCGTCAGCCGCGCCTGATCTTCACCGAGGCGGGGCCGCGCCTCCTCATCGGCTTCTTCGACAGCCCCGTCGTCTTCTCCCCTGAGCATGGCGCGGTGCTGACCTTCCCCACCTTGCTTGAGGGCCGCCCGGCCTTGGTCCTCGACGCCCAGGAGGCCCCATGGTGAGCGCCACGCGGGGGGGGCGGATCACCCTGGCGATCTGCGCCGGGCTGCTCAACGGGATCGCCTTTATCTTCCACGGCGAGCTGGCGTTGATCGCCAACGTGCCCTTGCTCTTGGCCCTGCGCGACAGCCAAAGCGCCATGGAGCGCGCGCTGCTGGGCGGCTTGGTGGGCTTCCTCGGCGGCCTGCACATCTACGGCATCCTCAACTACGGCGCCTTGCTGTTTTGGGCCTTCTCCACCTACACCGCCAGCCAGATGATCCTCTACGGCCTCTTGATCCACATCGCGTGGCGCAAGCACGGCGCCTGGATAGACCTGCTCCTCCCGGCGTTGATCTGGACGTTCACGGAGTGGGTCCGCAGCGTGGGGCCGCTGGCGATGCCCGCCAGCTATGTCGGCTGCGTCGCCGACGTGGCCTGGCTGCGACCGCTCCTGGCCCTCGCGCCGCTGACGGGCGGCCTGGGGGTCAGCACGATCATCGCCTTGAGCCAAGGCGCGCTCTACTTGGTCCTCTTTGAGCGTGGCGAGCGCCGCCGCGTGGGCGTGGTGGGCTTGGCCGTGGTCCTCTTGGCCTACGCGGGCGGCGCGGTGAGGCATCACGTTCAAGATCAGGCCCTCAAGCAGCCGCTGCGCGTCAGCGCGGTTCAGGGGGGCTTGGCCAACGCCCAGTACGCCGCCGCCGAGGGCGATCCAGCGGCGATGCGCGACGTCGTGGCCACCTATGAGGCCCTGACGCGGCGCGCCCATGAGGCGGGGGCGGGGCTGATCATCTGGCCGGAGACGGCGGTGCGCGCGCCGGTGCTGCGGGCCGAGGATCTGCGCCGCCGCTTGCTGCCGCGCGCCGAGGATCAAGCCACGCTGATCGCTGGGCTGATCGTCGAGGACGCCGAGGGCTACCACCGCAACGGCGCGGTGGCCCTCGGCCCAGGCGGCGTGGAGCTGGATCGCTACTACAAGGTGCGGCTGGTGCCGGGGACCGAGGCGCACTTTAAGGCGGGGGCGGCCTTCACCCCGCTGGAGACGCCCGTGGGCAAGATCGGCGCGCTGATCTGCCTTGAGTCGGTCTACCCCAGCGCCGCGCGGGCGATCACGGCGGCGGGGGCGACGCTGCTGGTGGTGATGAGCAATGACGCGGGCTTTGGCCGCTCGCCGATCACGCGGCATATGACCAACCGCGCCATCGTGCGCGCCGTGGAGAACGGGCGCTGGCTCGTGCGGGTCGGCCAGGCGGGCATCAGCGCGCTGATCGCGCCGACGGGCGAGGTCAAGGCCGCCCTGGGCCTCTTTGAGGCGGCGGTGTTGACGGGGGAGGTGGATCGGATCACGGCCCTGACGCCCTACACCCGCTTTGGGGACTGGTGGATGGCCCTGTGCGGGCTGGCTTTGCTGGGGATCTTGGCCGTCAGCGGTCAGCGCGGGCTGAGGCGCCCGTGAAGCGCGCCCTGAGCAGCTCGTTAATTGCATAGATCAGATAAAAGACAGGCAAAAATAGAATATACGCGCTGCCTGTATGCCAAAAACCCATCGCCAAAGGCTCCCCGCCATAGTGACCCATCAGGTAGATGATCATGACGCGTAACCCATTAAAAAACAAAGAGATTGGCGCCACCAAAAGCAGCAACAAGAGGCGATTACGCGTTAAGGGCTGGGTGAGCCAGGCGTAGATCACGGTGTACATCGCCAACGTCACCAACATGTTCATGCCACTGCACGTCTCATTGACGATCACATAGAATTTGGGCGAGTAAAAAGTGAACGCGTTCCAGTATGTGACCTCGTAGCCCAGCACCCTCAGCGCCTGCACGGCGATGTCCGCGCTCCACTCCTGCAAAAACACGTCAAATTGGCCCCGCAGCAAGTGCTCCCAGGGCAAACTAAAGAGCGCGAAGCCGACGGGGAGGGTCAAGGCGCGGGCGCGGGCCAGGCCCCAGCCCCCCCAAAGCCACGCCCAGGTGATCAGCGGCAGCGTCGCCCCCGCCCAGATCAGCCGATCGGCGTCGCCGTGGGCGAGGAGGAGGGTGAGGAGGAGGGCGAGCACGCCGCCCGCGAAGAGGGCCTCGGCCCCGGCGCGGTTGGGAGAGGTCGCGCGCCACGCGGGGCGCCGCGCGGCGAGGTAGACGAGCATCAAACAGAGCGGGATCGTCAACAGCCCAGCGGCGGCGCCGCCGAGGAGGCCGCTCCACCAGATGTCAAAGGTCCAAACCAGGGCGGGCAGGGCGGCCAGGGCGGCCAGGCCACCGAAGAGGGCCGTCAGCCAAGGAGGCCAAGGCGCGGGGGGGGGTCGCATCTCTCTGAGGGGTTACAGCTCGGGGTGCTTCTTGAGCGCCTTGCGGGCGAAGAAGACGCCCGGGATCGCGCTGAAGAGGAGCAACGCCAACATCTCCGGCTCAGCGCCGCTGCCGCCGCCCTCGGCCTGGCCAGGGTTGCCGTTGGAGGAGCCCGCCCAGGCGGCCATGTTGATCAAGAACACGCTCAAGGAGGCGATGAGATAAGTGAGCTTGTTTGACATCTGTGTTTCCCAGTCTAAGTCACCTGCGTGACATACTATGGTGTGGGTTTGGGGGTGTAAAGAATAATTCGAGCCACCTTGAAAAATTCCAGAATTTAAGGATTTTTCAAGGCAGGGCTCATGGCGTGGCCCAGGCTGGCCGCCGCCAGCAAGATCCCGGCGGAGACGGAGACGTTGAGCGACTCTACGGCGTGGGTGCCGGGGATGGCGCGGACCAAGCTGGCGGCCTGACGGACAGGCGCGGAGAGGCCCTCGGACTCATGGCCCAGGACCAAGCAGAGCGGGCGGGGCAGCGGGGCGCTGAGATCCAGCGGCGGCGCGCCCTGATCCGCCGCCAGCACCGTCACGCCGTCCTCGCGCAGGTAGCGCAGCGTCTCGCTGAGCCGCGCCGTGGCCACGCAAGGGACGACCTCGGCGCCGCCGAGGGCCACGCGGGTGACGGCGCCGCTGAGCTGTAGATCATCGGGGATGATCACCGCGTCGACGCCGAACCAGGCGGCGCTGCGCAGGATGGCGCCGAGGTTATGGGGGTTGCCCACGCCATCGAGGGCGATAAAGAGGGCGTCGGCGTGGGGGTGATCGAGGGCGTCGGGGGGGTGGATCGGCAGCGGATCGGTGATGACGACGACGCCGCCGTGATGTGGGGTGCCGCAGACGCGGCGCAGCTCATCCTCGACGACCTCGCGGTAAGGGCGGCGGGCCTTGGCGGTGGCGGACAAGAGCGCGCCGATGGCCTCGCGGGCCTCGCGGGTGTAGAGGACGCGCCGGATGGCTTGGGGGCGATGGGCGCCCACGGCCAGGGCGGCGTTGAGTCCGTAGACGAGGGCCTCTCTGGGCTTCATCTCTCCTCCAAGCTCTGCCAGAAGTTGGCGGTCATGGTGACGCCCAGCCCCAAGATCAGGAGGCTGGGGTAGAGCGGCGGGCTGCCCTCAACGGCGTCGCAGCGCCCCTCACCGTCCCAGGCGGCGCAGCCCCCCGCGCTGAGCCAGCCGACGAGGCCCACCCCCGCGCTGAGGAGGCCCAGACCCCAGGCG
>JAHJCH010000328.1 GCA_018813065.1 Myxococcota bacterium | reverse complement strand
GAGCCCGTCGAAGCCGTCGCCGAGCCCGTCGAAGCCGTCATCGAGCCCGTCGAAACCGTCGCCGAGCCCGTTGAAGCCGTCGCCGAGCCCGTTGAAGCCGTCATCGAGCCCGTCGAAGCCGTCGCCGAGCCCGCCGAAGCCGTCGCTGAGCCCGTCGAAGCCGTCGCCAAGCCCGTTGAAGCCGTCGCCGAGCCCGTCGAAGCCGAGGCAATCGCCGTCGCGCCGCGCGCGATCCCCTTCCAACCCGAGGGCCGTGATCGCCTGACGCTCACCCCCGTTGGCGGTGACGCCCTTTTGGTCGATTGGGAGATCACCCACCGCCGCGTCAGCATCACCCGCGAGCGCTTGGAGAGCAAAGAGGCCACCCTGACCCTGCGCGTACACCTGCTGCTGCCGGGTGAGCGCGGCGGACGTCATGTGGATATCCCGCTGCACCGCTGGCTGGGCCGCGCGCAGCTGAAGATCGCCGTCGAGGGCGCCCACGTCATCGCGACCATCGGCTATAAGACCCCAGATCTCTTCGCCAATATGATCTACGCCCGCCCCACCCGGCTTAACCCCACGCGCCACGGCGAGGCCCCCGTGCGCTTTCATCAAGGCGCCTCGCCCCGCGCCGCCACGCCGCCCCCTGCGGTCTTTGAGGCCCGCTGGCGTGAGAAGACCCAGCCCGCCGCCCAGGTCAACACCACGCTGCTCTTGGAGTTTAAGGCGCGCTCAAACGCCAGCCTCGCGGAGATGCCCACGCAGGAGCCCCAATGAGCCACCGCGCCGATCTGATCTTGGCGCTGCGCGGGGCGCCCGCTGTGACGCGGGCGGGTGTGGCGGATCTCATCCTCGATGTCACGCTGCCTCAGCTCCTCGCCTTCCGCCGCTTAGAGGCCAATGACCTCCCCTTTGAGCTGGCCCTCAGCCTCACCCCCGCGCTCCTTGAGCAGCTCAGCGCCCCCGATCTCCAAGCGCGCGTCGAGGCCACCGCGGCCCAGCGGCGCCGCGCCCTGGAGGCCGCCCTCATGGCGCCCACGGAGGAGGCCGCCCGCTTTGATCTGGAGCTGCTCGATGAGGCGCTTGAGCTGCTGAGCGCCCTCAACGGCGACCTCCTCGGTGAGCACATTCGCCTGCGCGACGCGGGCTTCTTGGAGCTGATCCCCGGCGTTGATGCCCACCTGCCGCTCCTCAACCCAGAGGGCGTTGAGCTGGAGATCGAGGCCGCCCTCGCCGCGTTTAGGCGCCATGTGGGCGCCACCGAGGGCCTCTGCCTCCACGGCTGCGGCTACACCTCGGGGGTGGAGCGCGTCCTCCAGGCGCAGGGGTTGCGCTACACCTTCACCGCCCCCGAGGCGGTGGAGCGCGCCTCGTCTCAGCCGCGCTATGGGCGCTTCGCCCCGATGATCTTCGAGGGCTCATCGATCGTCGCCCTCCCCGCCGATCCCGAGAGCCTGCGCTGCCTCTGCGACGCTCAAGATCATCAGGCCTATCGCCTGCGTGGGGGGCTGTCGCCCTTGACGCGCGTCACCGGCGCGACGCCCTTCAAGGCCCCCTATCAGCCCCGCCTGGCCTTGGAGCAGGCCGAGGGTCACGCGCGCCGCTTCCTGGCGGCGCGTCAGGCGCAGGCGCAGCGCCTCGGCGACTTAATGGATCAGCCCCCGCTGATGGTCGCTCACCTCCCCGCGTCGCTCTTCGGGGGTCGCTGGCTGGAGGGGCCATACTTCCTTGAGGCGCTCTTTGAGCTGCTCTACGTCGAGGGCGAGGGGCTGCGGCTGGTGACCCCCTCGCGTTACCTCATGGATGATGATCGCGCCTATCAGATCGCCCGCTTGGCGCCGTCGAGCGTCTGCGATCAGCGCGCGCTGTGTAATCAAAAGAACAACTGGATCTATCCCCGCCTGCACGGCGCGGCGCGGCGCCTGATGGCCGCGCGGGCGGTCCACGGTGAGGGGCTGGCGTGGGCGGCGGCGCGCGCGCGCTTGAGCGTGGCTCAGCGGGCGAGCTGGGCAGAGGCGATGCACCCAGAGGCGGGCCTGGCGGCCATCGCGGGCATCGCGGGCTTCCGCCAGGCCCTCGATGAGGCCGAGGCGGCGATCCGCGCGGTCGGAGGAGATCAATGATCGGAGGAGATCAATGAAGCGGGTACACCTCATCTCCCTGGGCTGCCCCAAGAACCGCGTGGACACCGAGACGATGCTGGCGGCCTTGCCCGGCGTCCAGCACCAGCTGACGACGCGCGTCGAGGACGCCGACGTGGTGATCGTCAACACCTGCGCTTTCATCGAGGACGCCAAGCAGGAGAGCATCGACACGATCCTGGAGATGGCGGAGCTGCGTAAGGCCAACCAGCTCGGCAAGCTGATCGTCACCGGCTGCCTCTCCCAGCGCTACCCCGAGGAGCTGGCCGAGGAGCTGCCGGAGGTGGATCACTTCATCGGCACCGATCCCACGCTCGTGGCCGAGATCCTCGATGACCGCAACGCGCCGCGCCTGCGGGTCACCAGCCCGGATCGCCTGGGCTATCAGTGGGACGCGCCGCGCCTCAACTCCATGGGCTACTCCAGCTACCTCAAGGTCGCCGAGGGCTGCTCCAACAGCTGCGCCTTCTGCATCATCCCCGCCCTGCGCGGGCCGCAGCGCAGCCGAGGCATTGACTCCATCGTCGCCGAGGCCGAGCGGCTCGCCGGTCAAGGCGTCTTGGAGCTGAACCTCGTCGCCCAAGACCTGACCGCCTATGGCTTTGATCTTCAGCCGCGCCTCAACCTCACCCATATGCTTGAGGCGCTGGCCCAGGTGGACGGCATCCGCTGGATTCGGCTGCTCTACGCCTACCCGCGCAGCTTCCCCAAGGGCCTCATCGAGCTGATGGCCCGCGAGGAGAAGATCGTCCCCTACCTGGATATGCCCCTCCAGCACATCTCCGATCCGGTGCTCAAGGCCATGCGCCGAGGGACCAACGCCGAGACGATCCGCAAGCGCGTCGCTGAGCTGCGGGCGCAGATCCCCCACATCACGCTGCGCACCACGCTCCTCGTCGGCCACCCCGGCGAGACGGAGGATGACTTCAAGCGGCTCTTGGAGTTCGTCGAGGCCACGCGCTTTGAGCGGCTGGGCGCCTTCGCCTACAGCCGCGAGGAGAACACCCCCAGCCATGATCTGCCCCATCAGCTCCCCGAGGCGGTCAAGGCCGAGCGGCTGGATCGCCTGATGTTCACCCAACGCCAGATCGCCCGCGAGCACAACGAGGCGCTGGTGGGCCGCGAGGTGGAGGTCTTGGTGGAGCGTGTCTCCGAGGAGAGCGAGCTGGTGATGATCGGCCGCGCCGCCAGCCAAGCGCCGGAGATCGACGGGATCTGCTACATGGGCCTCCATGACGGGATCGAGCCTGGGCAGATCATTAAGGCGGAGATCACACAGGTGACGGATTACGATTTAGCGGTTGAGCCGCTCGACTAAAAAAATGCGCAAAAAGACCCCCGCCCGTAAGAAGCCCGCCAAGCGCGCCGCGCCGGCGTCCCCCCCTCAATCACCCACCCCCAGCGGCCATGACAGCCGCGCGTATTGGGAGGCGAAGGCCAGACGGGCCTTGAGCGCGGGCGAAGCGGCGCGCGCAGAGGAGGCGCTGGACCGCGCGCTGCCGCCTTCGAGCGATGAAGCGGAGGCGGCGACGCGGCTGCGTTGGCTCCTCCGTCACTGGCCGCGCCGCGCCTTGGCCGAGATCAACGCCGTGGGCGTCGAGGTGCCTTGGGTGAGCGAGGCCCTGGGCGCGACGGCGTTGAGCTGGGGCGAGGGCGTCGTCGAGGGGCTGCCTCACCCGCGTTGGGTCGAGGACGCCGCCGCGCTGCGCGAGGCCAACGTGGCTATCTCCGAAGGCCGAGATGAGGAGGCCATCGCCGCGCTGCGGCGGATCAAGCGTGACAGCCCGCTCCTGGACGCGCAGCGCTTCCTGCGTGGGCTGCTCTTGGTCTATCAAGGTCAAGATCCAGCGCTGCTCCTGCGCCCGCTGCTGAGCCGACCCGGCTGGGCGGCCCCCGCCGCTGCGCTCCTCAAGCGCGCGGGCGTCGAGGTTGAGCTTGACGCGGCCGCAACACGCTGCGCAAATCCATCATATTGGAGTTCTTTAGGCTCACTTAATGGAATAATTGAGGCAATTCGCAATCAAAAAGCGAATCGTATCTTAGTTGAATTCGCAAATATCGTTAACACAATAGATAATAATACAAAAGAGATGCTATGGAATGAGTTAATTCAATTATTTGACTATTTTAGAGGTAATCACAGCGCGACAATTAAAAAATTATCAAAGCTCAGTGAATTTGATCATCTCCATGAGATTAAAATCGGCATTTCCATACTTTCTCAAGATAAAGATTCTTATAGAGAGTTCTTTTTCCTTCTTGATCAATTATTGTCAACTGTTAATTTTAGTAAAAAAGAAAAAGCTTTTATTTCATATTACAAAAGTGTTCATTTGCTAAGTATTCATAGAAGATTATCAACAAATTCCATTATGATTTTTTTTGATGATCCCTTGAATAGTGGAGAAATTCTTGAATTTATGACCAAGCATGCTGAAGATGCTGTTAAAAATGACCCAAATTGCATTCGATATTGGCTAAATTTGGTTGATGTATATAAATCAGGTAGAGATAAAGCCGCCATTGCACGTGTCATTGAGCGTTTTGTTAAGCGCCACCCCGATGAACCCAAGGCATTGATCGTCGCCGCGCAGGCGGCCCTCGTGCGCAAGGCATATGACAAAGGGCTGCGCTACTGCCAACGCATCGTGGAGATCGAGCCGCTTAACCGTGATTTGGCGGATCTTCACATTGAATTACTGCGCGGCAAGGCGTTGAAGAGGCTCTTATCCGAGGAACTGGACAGCGCGCATCAGCTGCTCCTTGAGGCGCAGCGCGTCCCTCACGCCCGCGCGCGGGCCGCCTTAAGGGTCGCCGCTGAGCTTGACGTGTTTTTGCACCAAAAGAGCACCTATGAAGCGCAAAAGGTCGCCAAAAAGGCGCTGAGTGAGCATCAAAAGCCATGGCTTTATGGATTACTCAAGTTAATCTATTCCTATGAAGTGGGCAAAAAAATTAAAGGATTTGCCAATTTACATGTTCCTTATTCAAAATCGAGCGCAAATGCGCAAGAATTAGATGAAATGAGCCGAGAGCTTGATAATTTCAGCGGCACATCCGATGAAATCGAACTTTTTTTGTTTGAGTGTTTCCTTACTTCTTTTGAAAACTTCCAGAGCTGGAAATCAGCGATGATTTTAATCGATAAGTGTGAAATTCATTCTATAAATTTAAGTAAGAAAGAGAAAAATCAGGTTATTGATTCAATCACCAGCTTAATTACTAGATTTAACCATCCGATTGAACTTGTTGTTTTATATCATGAAGTGACAAAATTATTTAAGATGAGAAAAAAACAAATAACAAGTTTTTACAGAATTATCGCAGAGAAAATGTCATTTAATGATCTTTTAGATCAATTTCGTAATTCTCCATTGAAAAATGCAAACTCACGCTTCTTCCCTGTTTTAAGAGAAGCAAGACAATACTTCTTCTTTGATAAAGAGGAGGAAATGTAAATGTATCCTTTCTTTGTCCTCGGCGTAAATGAGAAATCAACTCAAAAAGAAATCGATGACCAGTATCACGCGCTTATTAAAAATTTTCCGCCTGATCGAAGCCCTGAATATTTTCGTTTAATCAAAGAAGCCTACGATGCGATCAAAGACCCCATAGATCGAATTAAAGAATCCATATTCTATCAAAGTACACATTCACCAAAATCATTTATTGAGGCAATCGAGGTTATTAATAAAGAAAGGACTGTGCGTCTCTCTCCAATCGCGCTGAAACGGTTGATTGATGAGCAATATGATGAAAGATGAAGCGCTCTTAGCCTTAGAATTAAGCCTCGATATGATCGAGCCTGAGACGGAGGAGCTTGGTCCACCCGTTGATCTGCGCGCGCTGATGGGTGAGCTGATCGCGCTCAAGGCGGAGGTGCGGCGTGAGACGAGCGAGGTCAAGGCGATTCGTGAGGCGCTGCACGCGACGCCCACGGCAGATCACGCGGCAGATCGCGCGGCAGATCGCGCGGCGGCGCGCGCGCTGATCGATGTCCTGGCGCGGCTGCGCGCGGGTGTGCGCTGCGCGCAGCCGCCGAGGCGACGTTGGTGGGGGACGCCGAGGCGCGATGTGGCCCTCGATGCGCTGCTGGAGGGGCTGGCGCTGAGCTGCGCGCGGATTGAGGGGGCCTTGGCTGATCTGGGCGTTGAACGCATCTCTACCCTCGCGACGAGCTTTGATCCAATACGCATGGAGGCCGTGGGCATTCGCGCAGAGCCGAGCCAACCTGACGGGCTCGTTATTGAAGAAGTTCGCGCCGGTTATCAAGACAGTCACGGTGTATTACAGGTCGCACAGGTCATTGTTAATCGTCGAGAGGAGTTGAGCCATGGATAAGCTCGTTGTTGGGATTGATTTAGGCACGAGTAACTCTTCAATCGCTGTGATTGAGGGCGATCAGCCGCGCATCATCGAGATCGACGGCGCGCGCTTGATGCCCTCAGCGGTGGGCCTCAGCGCCGAGGGGGCGCTCTTGGTGGGGCGCGCCGCCCGCAATCAACGACGCTTGGCCCCTGAGCGCACGATCCTCTCCGTCAAGCGGCGCATGGGGGAGGCGGTGAGCCTCTCCTTGGGCGAGGCGCGCTATACCCCCGTTGAGATCTCCGCCATGATCCTCCGTCGGCTCAAGAACGCCGCTGAGGCCAGCTTGGGGCGCCCCATCGACGGCGCGGTGATCACGGTCCCCGCCTACTTTACCAACGCCCAGCGCACCGCCACCCGCGAGGCGGGCGCGGCGGCGGGGCTCAACGTCATCCAGATCCTCAATGAGCCCACCGCCGCCTCCCTCTGTTATGTCTTCGAGGATCGTCAAGATAAGACGGTGATGGTCTATGACCTCGGCGGGGGCACCTTCGACGTGTCGATTATCCGCACGCGTGGCGAGGTGACCGAGGTGTTGGCCTCTCATGGCGATATGCACCTGGGCGGGGATGACTTCGATGCGCTGATCTTTGAGCACCTCCACGCCGCCTTCAACAAGGCTGAGGGCGTGGACTTTATGGATGATCTGCGCGCGCAGGCGCGGGTCGCAGAGGCCGCCGAGGCGCTCAAGCTGCGGCTCTCCTCAGCGGAGCACGGTGAGGCGATTGAGGAGCACCTCATCCAAGCAAAGGGGGCCTCGCGTCACCTCAAGGCGAGCCTCAGCCGCCTCGCCTATGAGGGGTTGATTGAGGCGCTGCTGGAGAAGACGAAAGACTCGGTGCAGCTGGCCTTGCATGAGGCGGATCTGCTCGCCCGCGATCTTGATGAGGTGATCTTGGTGGGCGGGGCGACGCGCACCCCGAGGGTCGCCCAAATGTTGACCGAGCTGTTGGGTCAAGCCCCGCGCATGGACATCAACCCCGATGAGGCCGTCACCCTCGGCGCCGCCCTCCACGCCGCGCGCCTCTCCGGCGATGATCGCCGCCAGATCTTGGTGGACATCACGCCCTTCTCTTTTGGCACCTCCTACCTCGATATCTTTGAAGATGACCCTGACGCCTACAAGGTGATCATCCCCCGAGGCGCGGCGCTGCCTTGCGCGGGCGTGGAGACGTTCTACACGATTCACCCCGGCCAAGCGGCGGTGGAGGCCAATATCTATCAAGGCGAGGCGCCGAGGGCATCGGAGAACCTGCTCTTGGGGCAGTTTATGGTCGAAGATCTGGATCGACGCGCCGATGCGAACAGCCCCATCCGCTTTGAGCTGGCCTTGGGCCTCGATGGCATCCTCGATGTGCGCGTCACCGAGATCCGCACAGGCTTGGAGAAGCGCGTGGTGATTCACGACGCCTTTCGCCAAAGCACCGAGGAGGCCCTGGCGCAGACACGCGCGCGGATCGAGGCGCTCTTGCCCAGCCCGCGCCTCGACGCGCGCCCTGGCCTTGATGTCAGCCCTGGCCTCGACGCCAGCCCGCGCCTCGCCCCCCCGCCCAACTTGGACACGGCGGATCGCGGCGCGTGGGTCTCAGCAGCGGCGCTCGTCGAGAAGGCTCAAAAGCTCTTGCCCAAGCTCGATGAGCTGGACGCGGAGGAGGTCGAGGAGCTGATTGAGGCGCTCGTAAGCGCCATGAATCAAGGCGATATCACCGAGATTCAGGCGCAAGGCGCGCTCCTGGCCGACACCCTCTTCTACCTTGAGTGAGGCCCTCATGCGGCTTGATCGTTGCCCTGCGTGTAAGGCGCGTCTTCGCGGCGATGAGCCCCTTGATCAGCCCTGCCGCCGCTGCGGCGCGGATCTCGGGCTCACCCGCCGCGCGGAGCGACAGGCGGAGGCCGCCCAGCGCCGCGCGCGCCAAGCCTTGGCCGCCGGGGAGGGCGCGTTGGCCTTCAGCGAGGCGCTGAGGGCCCTGCGCCTCGTTGACGCCCCCTCCACACGACAAACCGTCGCCGCTGCGCTGATCTGCGTCGCGCGCCTCAGGCGTGATCAAGAGGACAGCGGATGATGCGCGCCTTCGGCTTTGAGACACACGGCGGCGTTGAGGTCCTCAAGCCGCTTGAGCTGGCGCGCCCCAGGCCTCGCCGTGGCGAGGCGCTCATCCAGGTGGTCGCCTGTGGGCTCAATCACCTCGATCTCTGGGTGCGCGGCGGCTTGCCCGGCCTGAACCTGCCCAAGCCCCACGTCCTCGGCGGTGACATCGCCGGGGTGATCGCCGAGGTCGGTGAGGGCGTCACGCTGCCCCTCGGCGCGCGCGTCCTCCTCAACCCCGGCCTCTCCTGTGGGGCCTGCGCCGCCTGCTTGGCGGGCCGCGATAACCTCTGCCCCGACTATCAAATCTTCGGCGAGCATCTCTGGGGCGGCAACGCCGAGTATGTGCGCGCGCCGCTGGCCAACATCATCCCCTTGCCTGAGCGCCTCAGCTTCGAGGAGGCCGCCGCCCTGCCGATCCCGCTCATCACCGCCTGGCAGATGGTCCGCAAGGCTCAACTGCGCCCAGGTGATCCGGTGCTCGTGCAAGGCGGCGCCAGCGGCGTTGGCGTCTACCTCATCCAGATCGCCCGGCTCTTCGGCGCCCGCGTCGCGGCCACGGCCAGCGCGCCCCACAAGCGCGCCGCCCTGGAGGCCCTGGGCGCGACGGTGACCCTCGACAGCGGGCTGCCCGATCTGGCTCAAGCGGTCAAGGCAGGCTTAGGCGCGCGTGGCGTCGAGGCGGTCTTTGAGCACGTGGGCACGGCGACGTGGGCGCAGAGCGTGCGCGCCCTGGCCTATGGCGGGCGCCTCGTCACCTGCGGGGCCACCACCGGCCATGACGCGCGGATCGATCTACGGCTGCTCTTTTGGAAGCAGCTTCAGCTCTTGGGCAGCACGATGGGCTCTAAGGCGGATCTCTTGGAGGCCGTGGCGGCGGTGAGTCGAGGGGCGATCAAGCCCGTCATCGACTCGGTGATGCCCATGTCCGAGGTCGCCTCGGCGCATCAACGCATGGCCGCGCGCGCGCACCTGGGCAAGATCGTGCTGCGTTGGTAGTTTAGGCGCGCTTGCCCTTGCGCTTGGCCCGCTGCTGAGCCTGGGCCATGGCCTTGAGGTTGCGCTCGTGCTTCTTCAACGCCCGCTGGCGCGAGAGGAAGGAGACGTGGTCGATCATCACCACGCCCTCAAGGTGGTCGATCTCATGCAGCAGCGCCCGCGCCCCCAGCCCCTCGCCCTCGATCTCAAAGTAAGCGCCCTCTGGGTCTTGGGCGCGGACCTTGATCCGCCGTGGGCGCTCGACCTTGATAAAGACGCCTGGGAAGGAGAGGCAGCCCTCGTCGCCGCGCTCAAGGTCCTCGCTCTGCTCGATGATCTCGGGGTTAATGAAGGAGATCATCGGCTTGCCGCGCGCCTCATCGCCCTCGAAGGCATAGGGGTCGAGGATCAGCATTCGCTTGGCGATGCCCACCTGGGTGGCGGCCAAGCCGATGCCATCGCGATCCACCATCAGCTCAATCATCTGCTCCAGCTCGGCCTTTAACGCCGCGTCAAACACCGTCACTTCAACGGCGCGCTCGCGCAGCGCGCCATCAGGGTAGTACTTCAGCTCCATCGCGCCCTCGGCTTCAAAAAACGGCCTCACATAGCAGACTCACGTTGAGAATCGTAGGTTCTGTTGACTTTTGACGACCGAGGTCCAGCGAGACCACGCCACGCCTGCCTGCGTTGCCCTGCTTCGCCAGCCCACGGGGCTGGCTGCATCGGTCGCCTAGCCAGTCGTGGCGTGGTCTCGCTGGACCGACCGAGGAAGAAGTCAACAGAACCTAAGTCGCGCTTTTCATTTTGCCCGCTGCTTAAGCGCGCAGGGCGATGAGCGCGATGTTGTCCTGACCGCCCGGATGACCCTCCACGCCGTTGAGGGCCAAGCGCAGCAGCGCCCGCGCGTAGATCTGCGGCGCGGGGCCATGCTGGGCGTAGAGCGCGGTGAGGTGACGCGGCCCAATGGAGCGCGAGGGCGCGCGATAGCAGCACTCATCTATCCCGTCCGTGAAGGCCAGCAGCAGCTGATCAGGGCGCGTCGTGAACTCGAAGGGCTGGCCCTCATCAAAGCGCGCGGGATCGCTGGGGTCGAGGAAGACCCCGTTTTGGGGGCTGACGCGCTGGGCCAGGCGCGGCCCTCGCACGATAAAGAGGCTGGAGTCGCCGAAGGACTGCCCGAAGCCCGCGCGGGCCTCAAAGTCATAGACCACGACCAAGAGCGTGCTCTCTGAGCCGTCATGGG
This sequence comes from Myxococcota bacterium, assembly GCA_018813065.1. Lineage (GTDB taxonomy): Bacteria > Myxococcota_A > Bradymonadia > UBA7976 > UBA1532 > JAHJCH01. The sequence goes on along the minus strand of JAHJCH010000328.1, from coordinate 6,479 downwards.
CCAAGCCCAGCTCGGGCAGCTCGGCCAGCGCCAAGGCCAGCGCCTCAGGGGTGGCGGGGATCCCAGGTCGCTGATGCCACCGCGCGATCAGCTGGTGGCTGGCCCCCAGGCCAAAGTGCGCGTCGGCGATGACGAGCAGCGCGCGCCGACCCTCGCGACGATAAAGCAGGGCGTCCTCGTTGGGGGCGCGCTTGTAGCGCCGCGCGGGGCTGAGGGGATCTGCGCCTGGGCTGATGAGCACGACGCCCCCCTCGACGATCTCTTGTAGCGAGGCGCCATGATCCTCACACTGGCGCCCAAACAAGCACGTGTCCACGCCTAAGTCCTCTCTGCCGCTGGCCTCTGGGGGCGTAAGGCTATAACATCCCCGAGCTTTTCGACAGGAGCCCTGATGACCTTGCGTTTCTCCGAGCGCGCGCCGTTGACGGCGGCGCTCCTCTCGCTGCTCTCCCTCTCCTCGCTCGCCGTGGCCCAGCCCGTGGCCCAGCCCGCGTCCCAGCCTGCGGTGGTCGCGCCGCCCGCGTCCCTGCCCGCGGTGGTCGCGCCGCCCGCGTCCCAGCCCGCGTCCCTGCCCGCGGTGGTCGCGCAGCCTGCGTCCCTGCCCGCGTCCCTGCCCGCCGTGACAGAGCCCGCAGAGGCAGTGGCCCTCGTCTCATTGGACCCCGCGCTCAACGCGGCGCTGGCGGATCTCGACATCGCCGCCTGTGAGGTCGCCCCGCTTCAAGCCGTAAAGGCGCCCGAGGACAAGCCCCAGGATGAGTGTGAGGTCGGCAGCGGTCGCTGCACCGCCGAGGGCGCTCAGCTCTGCAAGCGCATCGGCCCGCAGGCGAAGTGGCAGCCCGCCTCTCAATGCAGTGAGGGTCAGACCTGTGAGGATGGCCGTTGTCACTCCCTCCTCGCCAAAATTTTAGTTTGGTCGATGCTCATTGGTATGCTTTTGGCCTTTATTTATATGATCTTTAACTACCAAAAGGGATTGAAGGGCTCACCTTACGAGCTTTATATTCTTTTTGCGACAAAAATCATTGAATATACAGCCTATGGCGCGATGCAGATGACCTTCGTGCTCTTTTTATCAAAAATCGTAAAGCTGTCAGACTTTCAAGCAGGGAGTTATATCGGCGCCTGGTCTGTCTCTATCAGCCTAGTCACGATTATGGTCGGCGCGCTCGTGGACGCGATCGGGATCAGAAGAACGCTGATCATCGGCACGGTCGCCCTCCTCGTCGCGCGCCTCTTCCTGCCCTTCTCAGATAATTTTTGGATCGTCACTGTCCTTGGCTTCGTGCCGATGGCGATCGGCACCGCGATCATGGCGCCGGTGATCTCGGTGGGGATTAAGCGCTATACGACAAAAGAAGGCGCCTCGCTGGGCTTTGGCCTCTTTTATACCTTGATGAATGTCGGCTGGGCGGCCGGCGGCTGGCTCTTTGACTATATGCGCGCCCAATTCGGCGAAAATAATATGACAGCGGTGCCATTGATCAATATGGAGTTGCATACATACCAGCTCATCTTCTTAGTCGGCTTTGTACTCACAATCCCCACATTCTTTATGGTCTTTTTTATGCGAAATGGCGTAAAAATGACCGACGATCAGGGTATTGTTATTACAGCGTTTGAGAAAATGGAAGGCAGTAACTTTTTTGCTGTTATGATTAATTCGATTAAAAAGGCGGCGCTTGAGACCGGTCGCATTATGTCAAGCGTCTTTAAAGAGAAGTCATTTTGGATCTTTATGTTTATGATTGGCGTTTTGATCGGCGTTCGCCTTGTTTTCCTTCACTTCCATTATACGTTCCCGAAGTATGGAATTCGAGTCTTCGGTGAGGGCGTTAAAATCGGCAGCATTTATGGTGTCCTTAATCCGGTGATTATTGTCTTTTTAGTGCCCATGGTCGCCTTTTTTACGAAGAAAGTCAGCTCATACAAGATGATGATCGTCGGAACCTTCCTCTCTGCGGGATCGGTCTTTATCGCCATCATGCCCGAGAGCTGGTTTGCGCAGATGGAGGGGGGCATCTTTGGCGAGCTGGTCTATAACTGGTGGCTTAATGTTCACCCCAGTGATCAACGCCCGCTTTATATGTCATTGATCGTCTTTATCACAGTCTTCACCGTGGGCGAGGCTTTCTGGTCCCCCCGCTTGATGCAGTTCACCGCCGAGATCGCGCCAGAGGGGCGAGAGGGCACCTATATCTCTTTGGCGATGCTGCCGCTCTTCCTCGGCAAGCTCGTCGCCGGGCCGCTGTCGGGCTGGCTGGTGCAAGAGTATACCCCCGTCACGCGGGTGGCCTCGGGTTGCCTCGATCCCAGCCAGTCCGCGCTGTCAGGGGGCTTCTGGGCGGGCGTCAAGAGCGCCGAGGTGGTCGGCGATCTCTCCCATCACTACATGGTCTGGGTGTGGATTGGCGTCATGGCCATGGCCTCTCCCATTGGCTTGGTGATCTTCCGTAAGATGTTCACCGCCGCAGAGCAAAAAACCCCCGCGAAGAAAGAGGTGTGATGATGACGCGACTCTTCCTCCTGATCAGCTGTATGCCCGCCCTCGCCCTGGCGCAGATCCCTGAGGGCGATGTCGTCCCCCCAGAGTTGGGTAAGTTTGGGGGGACGGAGACGGCCGCTGAGGCGATGGGCGAGGCCCTCAAGCTCAGCCGCGAGGCGACCAAGATGGGGCTCAAGGCGGGCGAGGCGGCCACCAAGCAGGGCCTTGAGGCGGCCAAGGCGGCCACCAAGCAGGGCCTTGAGGCGGGCGAGGCGGCCACCAAGCAGGGCCTTGAGGCGGCCAAGGCGGCCACCCAGCAGGGCCTTGAGGCGGCCAAGGCGGGTCAAGCCCAGGCGCTCAAGGCCCTGGCGGAGACGCAGGCCAAGACCCAAGACCTCCTCAAAGACGCTGAGGCGCAGCTGAAGGCCGCAGAGGCGGCGATGGAGAAGGCGATGGGTGAGACAGAGGCGGCGATGGAGGCCATGGAGCGCAAGCTGGAGGCGGACATGGACGCGCTGAACCAGCCCCTTGAGGATGTGGAGGTGGAGCAGCCCTGAGCCTGCTTGTCGCTCGAAAATTTGAGTGATTTTATGTGTTTATTTTAGGCCGCCCCCTCACTGATCCGCCTGCGCATTCCAACACGAAAACTCTAAAGTCTCACAGCGCTTCTCTCCGAAGGAGACGGGCAGTCTTTACCCCGAGGCGCCTATGAACGAGATGCATGAGATCCTGCTTGAGTTCTCCGCTGAGACGCGTGAGAACCTCCTCGAAGTTGAGCAGGCCCTCGTCCAGCTTGAAGACGATCCCTCCGACGTGGAGCAGATCACGATCATCTTTCGCGCGATCCACACCGTAAAGGGCACCTGTGGCTTCTTTGGCTTCGACGCCCTAGAGCGCGTAACGCATGTGGGGGAGAACCTCCTCTCTGCGCTGCGTGATGGTGCCCTCTCCCTGACCAAAGAGATGACCTCGACCCTCCTTGAGCTGGTGGATGTCATCCGCCGCTTTATGGATCGGATCGAAGAGACCGACTCCGAGGCGGGCGTAGACATCAATAACCTGCCTGAGCGGCTGGAGATCTTACGGCAAGGTAAGCCACTCTCGGTGCTTCGTCAGGCGGAGACGGTTGAGCTTGAAGACGATGAGGTGATTGAGGCGAAGCCAGAGGTCGTTGAGGCGAAGTCAGAGGTTATTGAGGCAAAATCAGAGGTCGTTGAGGCGGAGGCGGAGATCGCTGAGCCCCCTCGGCCTGCGCCTCAGCGCCCGCCAAGCGCCCCCTCGGCGCCGCGCGTCGAGCCTGAGCCCGCCCCCGAGCACGGTGAGAAGAAGGCCGCCCGCGTCAAGGCCGACGCTGAGTCTGTCCGCGTCACCACCCACCTCCTCGATCAGCTCGTGACCTTGGTCGGGGAGCTGGTCCTCACCCGCAACCAGATCGTGCAGCGCGTCGAGGCCCACCCCGATCAGGTGCTCACCCCCGCCTCTCAGCGCCTCAACCTCATCGCCAGTGAGCTGCAAGAGGCGGTGATGAAGACCCGTATGCAGCCGCTGAGCACCGTCTTTAATCGCTTCCCTCGGCTGGTCCGCGACGTGGCCCAGGCCTGCGATAAGCAGGTCCAGCTGGAGGTCAAGGGCGGTGAGACGGAGCTGGATCGGACGCTGATCGAGGCCATCAAAGATCCCCTCACGCATATCCTGCGCAACGCCATCGATCATGGCGTGGAGGACACCAAGCGGCGCGCCGCAGCGGGGAAGCCCGAGGTGGGGCGCGTCTTGGTGACGGCGTATCATAAGGGCGGCTTCGTCAACATCGACATCGCCGATGATGGCGGCGGGATCGACGCGCGGCGGCTCAAGGAGAAGGCGCTCTCGGCGGGCCTCATCACCGGCGATCAGCTCGCCCGCTTCAGCGAGCGAGAGGCCTTCGCCCTGATCTTCTTGCCGGGCCTCTCCACCGCCGGCGCGGTCACCAATGTCTCAGGCCGAGGCGTGGGCATGGACGTGGTCCGCTCCAAGGTCGAGGCCATCGGCGGGACCGTGGAGCTGACCTCAACCTTGGGTGAGGGCACCACCATCAAGCTCAAGATCCCGCTGACCTTGGCCATCGTCCCCGCCCTGATGATCCGCTGCGATGGGGAGCGCTACGCCATCCCCCAAAGCAACCTCCAAGAGCTGCTGCGCTTTGATCCCAGCGACAAGGATAAGCAGCGCCTCGAGAACATCGGCGGCGCTTGGTATCACCGCCTCCGAGGGCAGCTGCTGCCGCTCGTTTATCTGCGCCATGTGCTCCACCCCGATCAGCCAAGGGTGGATCAGAGCCAGGTGCATCAGGTCGTGGTGCTTCAAGCGGGCGAGCAGAACTATGGCCTCGTCGTCGATGGCGTCCAGGACTCCCAAGAGATCGTCGTCAAGCCCCTCGATAGCCTGCTGCAGAAGCTGAGCATCTATGGCGGGACCATGATCACGGGCGATGGCCGCGCCGCGCTGATCCTCGATCCCGTCGGCATCGCCAATCAAGCGGCCCTCAGCGCCAAGCAGGTCCGCGTCACCCGCCAAGTGGACGAGGCCAGCGTCACCAAGGGCCAGATCCTCCTCCTCGTCGGCTCAATGACCAAGGGGCGCATGGCCTTCCCCCTCAGCATGGTCTCCAGGCTGGAGGAGTTCGAGCGTGACAAGGTCGAGGTCGTCGGGGGGCGGCGCTCGGTGGAGTATCGCGGCGAGATCATGCAGCTCGTCAACCTCTCGGAGCTGCTGCCAGAGCGGCGCACGCATCACCGCCACGGCGTCATCGACGTGGACAGCCTGGAGCGGCTCAGCGTCGTCGTTCACTCCAATGGGGCGCGCAATATCGGGCTGATCGTCGGCCAGATCATCGACACGGTCGAGGAGGACACCCGCACGCGGGGCCGCCCCAGCCGAGATGGCGTCGCTTATACCTTTGTCCAGGACGGTCACATCACCGAGTTCCTCTCGCTCCAGTCGCTCGTGGAGAAGGCGGAGCCCGACTTCTATGAGGCGCAGTGATGTCTGAGAAGCAGCTTTGTGCTTTTTGGGTGGGCGATTACCTCTTTGGCATCGAGGTCAACGCCGTGCAAGAGGTGGTGCGGGGCCAAATCGAGACGCGCGTGCCCCTCTCCTCTCATGTGATCCGTGGGCTGATCAACCTGCGCGGGCAGGTGGTCACGGTGGTGGATATGCGCCGCTGCCTGCGCTTCAGCGAGGATGAGCGCCAGCAGTCCGTCTACGTCGTGCTGCTCCATGACTCAGGCACGCTCAGCCTCTATGTGGACAAGATGATGGGCGTCCTCAAGGTGTCTGATGAGCAGTGGGAGAAGCCCGCAGAGCAGGCCAATCAGGTGGCCCAGACCTTTATCCGTGGGGTCTATAAGCTCTCCAATCAGCTCCTCTTTCTCTTGGATCTCGATAAGGTCGTGAGGGCGGCGAGCTGATGCGCGTCGTCAACGTGATGGTCGTTGATGACTCGATCGTCGTGCGGCGTCTGGTCCCTCAACACTTTCAAGATCACCCCCGGATACACATCGCGCGCGTGGCGAAGGATGGGCTCGACGCGCTGGCGAAGCTGAGCCTCGGCGGCGTGGATGTGGTCCTCCTCGACGTTGAGATGCCCAAGCTCAACGGGGTAGAGACGCTGGCGCAGATCCACGCCCGCTACCCCGAGATCAAGGTCATCATGTTCAGCGCCATTAACCGCGCGCAGGCAGGGTTGACCCTCGACGCGCTCTCGGCGGGCGCCTCTGACTACATCACCAAGCCCAGCGCCCTCGGCGGCGCTGACGCTCGGGAGGTCTGGGTGACGCTGGAGGCGCGCATCGACGCGCTGTGCCCCGTCGAGCCTGAGCCTGCTCCAACGCCACGCCCTCTGCTGCGCCCGCAAGTCACGCCGACCCCCGCCCCTCGGCGGCTGAGCGCGTCGCCGACCCCCACGCCTCGCGCGCGGCCACGCCCCACACCGCGCGCCGCTGAGCGCCCAGCTGAG
>JAHJCH010000327.1 GCA_018813065.1 Myxococcota bacterium | reverse complement strand
CTCTGGGGTGTCGGCGGCGGGCGGCGGGGCGGGCGGCGCGGAGGGGCGCAGCCGCGCGCGCAGGGCCTCATGCAGCGGCTGAGGCTTGGGATCAAACACGATCCCCTCAGAGATCGTGTAGGGCGAGCGGTAGATCCGCCGCAGCCCTTGGATGGTGTAGTCCTCGGTCAGCTCGCCATAGGCGTGAGGGATGATCCACGCGGCGTAGCTGAGGCTCAGCGCCCACAGCGCGCCGAGGATGAGCTTGTGCAGCAAGCGATGGGCTCCTTTTCGAGATCAGCGTGGCGTATAGGCGAGGCGAAAGCCGATGGAGATCGAGACGGTGGAGGGGGCGACGGCCTGGCGTGAGGCCAGGCGCGCGTAGAGATCCAAGGAGGTCCAGTTGCCGCCTCGGGCGATATGGGCCTCCCAGTCGAGCACGCCGTCGCTGGCGGTCCAGTCGGAGACGCCCCCGGCCAGATCCATCAAGCCAAAGGGGCTGCGATCTTGGGGGAAGCTGCCAGAGGGCTCCAAGCGCGCGGGGCCAGGTCGGGCATGGGCGCACTTGCAGTAGGTCGGCTCCCAGATGTCGCCCCAAGGGAAGGCGCGCTCATCGGCCCCACGCGCGGCGACCTCCCACTCCATGTCCGTCGGCAGCCGATAAGGCACATCATCGCGGCGCGCGCGCCACTCGCAGTAGGCCTCGGCGTCCTCAAAGCTGACGCCAAAGACCGGCCAGCTCGGCTCCCAACGGTGGCCGTTGGGATCGGTGGGGGGCAGGGCGAAGCGATCCCCCTCGCGGATAAAGAGGTGGCCGCCATGTGAGAACAGCCGAGGTGAGCGCGCCAGCCCCTTCTCTTGGGGCAAATCATTAATAAAATCGAGATATTGAGCACAGCTTACGGGCAGCCGCGCGATGCAAAAGCCCTCCACCTCGACGACATCGGCGGGCAGCGACCAGAAGGCCGCAGGGTCCCCCCCGACGGGGTAGCGGCCATTGGGCACATACACGAAGCCGGGGCGCACCAAGACGCTGGGGCACATCCGCACCCGTCGGCGGATCGAGGCCAGCCGGTCGAGCTTGAGGGAGAGGAAGATGTCCGCTTGGCCCTCCGCGCGCAGCGCCACCAGGTAGCGGCCCGGCTCCAGGGGCTCAATGATCACCGGCGCCAAGCCCATCAGCTTGGGGGCGCTGGGCGTCAGCAGCCGATCCACGCAGTCATAGGAGAAGAGGATCACCCGCGCGCCGGGGGGGGACGTCTCCAGCTTGAGGCGCCCATCCCCGCGCAGGCGCACACCGAAGCCCTCGGGATCAAAGGCGCGCAGCAGCGTCTCATAGCGGATGACGCTCTCCTCATCCTGCTCGCGCTCGGCGATCTGCAATGCCTGCCAGTAGAGGGTCAGCAGGATGGCGCGGGCCTCGGGATCGTCATCGGTGTGCTCGACGACCTGCCGCGCGGTGTGGATGGCTTGGGTCAGCGCCTCGCCGCGCTCACGCCGCGCCGCCTCCAGCGACTTGGTCAGATCCCACAGGCCGCGCCGCCGCTCGACGCCCTCCCAGGGGGCCAAGCGCAGCTGGAGGGTGTCGATGTCCAGCTGGAGGCGCTGGGCGCGCTGATCGAGATCGTGATAGCGGCGCAAATGCTCTTGGGCGAGCTTGCGCTGGCCGCGCACCACCTCGGCGCGGCGCGCGCGCTCCAGCGTGCTGTCGAGGTAGGCTTGCAGCGCGTCGTGGAGGGCCAGCGCGTTGGGGTAGCGGGCGTCGCTCTCCGTCTCCAGGCAGCGCATACAGATGGCCTCAAGCTCGGCGGGGATGACCCGCGAGGGGGTCCGCTGGCGCGGCGGCGTGATGCCCTCCTTGAGCAAGCGGCGGATCACGCTCTGCGCGTCCTCGCCGACCTGCGGCGCCTTGAGCGTGAGGATCTCATAGAGCATCGCCCCCAGCCCGTAGACGTCCGTGCGCTCATCGATCTCGTCGAGCTGCCCCAGCGCCAGCTCCGGGGGCATATAGCCCGGCGTGCCGATGGCCTCGCCTTGCCGCGTCGCCCAGTGGCGTTGCCCGTCGCGGTAGCTCTTAATCGCCTCCCCTTCGCGCTTGAGGAGCTTGGCCAAGCCCCAGTCCATCACCAAGACCTCGCCGAAGTCCCCAAACATGATGTTGGCGGGCTTGAGATCGCGGTGGATCACCCCACGATCATGGGCGTAGGCGATGGCCATGCAGATCTGCAAGAAGGCGTTGATCAGGCGCGCCTGGGTGAACGCCCGCTCGACCTCGGGGGCGCGGCGACGCAGCCCGCTGATGATCTCACGCAGGGTGCGCCCTTGGACGCGCTGCATGGCGAAGAAGAGCTGCCCATCGGCGAGGGTGCCCAGATCATAGACAGGGACGATGCTGGGGTGCTGAAGCTGGCCGGTGATCTGCGCCTCCTCGACGAAGCGCAGCTGTAGGCCCAGCTGCTCATCCGCCCCACGGATCAACAGCTTGATGGCCACGGCGCGATCAATGTTGTGATCGTGCGCCTCGATGACCCGCCCCATGCCCCCCTTGCCCAGCTCCGGCCCCAGGGCGTAGCGGCTGGGATCATTGATCAGCCTCGGCAGCACCGCGCGGCGGCGACGCTGAAACTCATCACGCTCCAGGCGGTGGGCTTGCTCGGCCTCGATGAGCGCGTCGGCGTTGCGGGTGGCCGGCGTGGGTGAAGGCTGGACGCGGGTCGCCCTGGGCGGCGAGGCCGCGATCTCGCGGGCGGGCGTCGCCTCCAACTGCTCACCCAGCGCCAAGGCGCTCAGCTCAAAGCTCTCCTCTGGGATCGGGGCGAAGACCTGATCGAGCTGCTGAGGCGTGATCAAGCCCATGGCGAGGAGGAAGCCAGGCAAGCCCTCATCGTGATCCGCGTGGAGGCGCTCGACGTGATCGATGACCTCAGGATCAACCTGAAGCTCATCGCGCAGGTAGCGCAGCAGCCGCGTTGATTCAGGGGAGAGCATGCCTGACCTTCAACCGTGAGAGAGCGTCGTCAGCAGCTTAACCTCATCAAATCATGGGGGGAAGACACCGGCGAGATCCGCGCGTGGTCGCGCTCAGCGAGGGCGCCGGCTGAGCTGAAGCCGCGCCGCCTCAAGCCCCTGATCGATGACCGCGCCCTTGACCCCCTCAGCGTGCAGCGCCTCAAAGATCTTCAGCGCCGCCTCCGCCTCCCCTCGGCCCAGGAAGATCAAGCCACGAGAGGCGCGCGCGGGCGTCGTGTTGGGGTGCATCTCCTCGATAATCCGCGCCTGGGCCTCGGCTTCATCCAAGCGACGAGAATGTAAGAGAAAGTGAATGTAATCCATGCGCACGCCAGGCACCGCCCCTGAGACTTTAATCGCGTGCAAAAGCAGCTCCTCAGCTCCCTTCAGATCACCCGCTGAGAAGCGATGCATAGCCATATCTGATTTAAAGCGAGGCTCATCAGAGCGCACTTGGCGTTCACGCACCAGCCACTCATCATGTTGACGCGCGTATCTCGGATCGAACTCAATCTCAGGGTGTACTAAGCGCAATGCAGTATAAGCGCGGCCACGAACAACGCGGGTTTTGTCTTCTAGCGCATCAAATAAGGCATGACGCGCCTCTTCTAATGGAAATTGGCCCAATGAATCCATTACATAATAGCGAATCAATGGATGTGGGTCGTTTTTATGGGACAATAGCGCTTTCATTGATTCAGGGCTAGGATGATCACCCAGTATTTTTGCTGCTGAAGACCGCGTGATCAAATCTTTACTGGTGTCTGATAACCATGACGCTAAAATCGGCACATTAATTTTTTTATTCTTAAATGCATCATGGAGAACCTCTGCTCGCTCGATCATCCGCGCGCGATAGCCCTGGAAATGCCCTGATTCGCCAAACCAACGTTGAACATGACCCTCTGCCCATTCAGGGGTATCATGCGCATGACAATCGTTGCACGCATTGGGGATACCAAAGCGCCGCGTCAGCTCTGGCAGCGGGCTGCCGATCGTATGATCTGTCGTGAACATATCCATATCTAAGTCAATTTTGGGCATATGGCAGGCGACGCAGCGGCTCCCTTCTGACTCTGGATTATGAAATGTATGCTCAACCAGCTTGATTTTGTGCTCAATGTGACACCGTGTACAGATTGCGTTGGCTTCTTCCACGGTTGAACCACGAGTAGACACCAAATCATGAGGTGGATGACAGCTGCCCGCGCAATCTAATGGTTCCTCTGAGTGTCGAAAGCAAGTGCTCTGCATATAATCCACGAAGTGATAGTTAAGTGTAGAGCTGCGACCATCCACTTGAGTTTGATATGCACTCCATACATCAGGCGCAAAATGATCATAATAAGAATCACCGGGGAGGTAGCCTTCAAGATAGATGCGCTTTTGTGCGTGGCATGAGGCGCAAATCTCAATTCTCTCTTCGACAGAGCCGCTTGAAACCGCAGCTAATGTTTTATCTGGCCCGTCAACATCTTTTAAGCTACGCCAACGCTCAATATGGGCGCTTCCGGGGCCATGACATGCTTCACAGTTGATAATTGGGTCAAATTCGCTGTTATATTCATTTTTTTCTAGGTCAAAATTTCTCTTTGGCTGGCTACTGTGGCATTCCATGCAAACACGGTTGTAAGTTCGACCAAAGTTCTTCCAGTGATACGGATGTGTAGGCGAAAGGGCTTCTTTTTGTACGACTGGACCCTCAACCGAGTGTCTCCAACGTCCATCTGTGATATTCCAGTATGCAGGCAGGACTTGATAATAACCATTTGACTGTTTGTGTAGATAAACTTGATGGCGGGCTTGACCTAAAACCAAATGAATTTCATAGACCCCGCGTTCACCGCGCTGATTGACGTGTTCAATAAAGTAACGCCCATCCTCAATGAACATCTTTGAGTATGTGTCTTTATAGCGATGCTCATTCTTACGGCTGAAGTCACCCAAGACGCGCTCGGGGGTGGGTGGCCCCATATGTCGGGCGTGGACTGAGCGCCCCCAGGCCTCATGCGCTTGGGGGTGGCAACCAAAGCAGGCCTCTGAGCCGACGATCGAGGCGCGCGCGGGGGCCGCTTGGCTCACCGCCTCAGCAACGCGCACGGGGGCCGCTGGTTTGGGCGCAGAAGGCGGCGCTGGGCTGGGCGGCGCTGGCCTGGGCGGCGCTGGCGCACGGACCGCAGGTTTGGGGGCAGAGGGCGAGGCGGGCGCTTGGAGTGACCACCAGGCCCCGAGGCCCAGGAGGAGCAACATCATCAGGGGGAGGAGGCGACGCATGGGGCGAATCTACACCACCCAGGCCCTCAGGGTAATGACATCGAGCCACAGCGGAGGCGCGTTGGACATTTCCACCCACCTCGAAAACAGCTAAGACGAGAGGATTCATGATGAGGCGCTTGATATGACACGATCCCTGTTCCTCTGGGCCGCGCTGCTCTTGGGCTGCGAGGCGAACCTCAGCGTAGATGGCAGCGAGCCCCCCGATGAGGGCGCCTCGTCGCTCGATCAAGGGCGCGTTGAGGCTGGGGAGGCGCACGATGGAGGCGCGCGCGATGGCCTCGTGTCTCCGCCTCGACCAGACATCCCCTTGTTGAAGGACGCCGCCCCTCGACCAGACATCGCCTTGTTGAGGGACGCAGCCCCGATTCGCGACGCAGCCCCCATCCGCGACGCAGCCCCGATCCGCGACGCCGCCCCAATCCGCGACGCCGCCCCGATCCGCGACGCCGCCCCAATCCGCGATGCGGCGCCCATCCTTGATATGGCCCCGATCATCGACGCGGCCCCGATCATCGACGCGGCCCCGATCATTGACGTGGCCCCGATCATCGACGTGGCCCCGATCCCTGACGCTTTACCCGTGCGTGACGCCGCCGACGTGGAGTGGCCCTGTGGCGACAGCCTCGCCCAGAGCGTCCACATCACCCCGCTGCCGGGCCTCGCCCTGCGCGGCCGCCCCTACGCCACCGCGCTGGACCATGAGGGCGCGCTGATCGGCTGGGCCGGCGCTGGCGGTGTTCACCTGACGCGCCTCAACGCCGCCGGTGAGATCGCCCAAGAGGACATCGTGCTCCCCGGTGAGCTGCACGGCCTCGCCGCCCACGGCGATGACTGGGCCATCCTCAGCGCCAGCGGTGATCGGCTCTCGATCATCAGCGTCAGCAGCGGCGGCGCCCCGCGCTTTCAGACCCAGCTCGTGGCCCGCGCGGCGGCCAAAGGCGCGCCTCAAGGCGTCCCCTGGTTTGGCCCGATGATCCGTCACGGCGCGCTCACCTGGACAGGCAGCCAGTGGGCCGCCTACTTCGCGATCCAGCAGCTCTGGGATGATGGGGTGGAGCACTACGGCGACACGGTGCGCTTTATCAACGCCGATGGCCAAGCCGCTGGCGCGGCCTGGGGCTGGGGTTGCAGCCACAGCATGGAGACGCGGATCGCCTATAACGGCGCGCGCATGGGTGCCCTCTGCGTCTCGGACTGCTTCCCCAGCAAGGGCGTCCACTTCAACCACCGTGGCGGCCAGCTCTACACAGACTCGCGCGCCAACTGCGGGGGAGGCTACACCGCCCACCTCGGCGGGATCGTGCCGCTGCGCGGGGGCTTCTGGGCTGCCTTCACCGCCGGGGACGAGCGCGCCGCCGAGGACGCCGCGCTGACCTGGATCGCCGATGGGCGCGTGGTGGGTCAGCCGATCTGGATCACGCAGGGCGCGCCGGACACCCTCAACCTGCGGCTGGGGCGCCTGGGCGATGACACGCTGGTGATCGGCTATGACCGCGACGGCGGCCAGCTCCGCCTCGTCGATGGCGATGGCAACGCCAGCGCGCCACAAGGCGTGCCCTTCAGCTTCCGCAACAGCAGTGAGATCTTCACCTTTACCAGCGGTGATGCGGGCTGGATTGGCTTGAGTGAGGGTCAACCTGCGCTCTTCCGTCTGCCTCAGTGCCCTTAAGCGGGTCAAGCGGGCCAATCCCCTTCGATATAGCGTTTGATCAGCGCCGCGTGAGAGAGCGGCTTGGCCGGATCATCGGGATCAGGGTTGGTGTTGTAGTCCTGTAAAACGACGATCTCATGGGCCGCGCAGAGATCCCGCAGCGCGGCGACCTCTTCTTGGAGGCGATGCGTCAGCACCCAAAGGTAGCTGGGCAGGTAGAGGGCGCGGCGGGCGGGCAAATAGGCCAAGAGCCCCGCGCCCTCCACGCCGTCGCGGTGCCCTAAGACCCGGCCCAGGCGCCGCGTGGTGCGCTTGAGCCCGCGCATGGAGGCGATCTCCAGCTTGCTGAGGTCCACATCCACCGACTCAAAGACCTTGAGGGCCTGCCACAGCCCCTCGACGCTCTGGCTGGTGTAGCCCTCCGAGCGCGGCACGGGGATACCCCCATGCGGATAGAAGGGGCTAAAGCGCCGCCAAGGCTCAGGGCCCTTGGAGGTCACGTCCACGATCACCACGTCCGGCCCATAGCGCTTCTCTAGGGAGGCGCGCATCGTCGCTTTGTGCTTCACCCACAGGGGCATGATCGACTCCAGGATCAAGGGATAGGCGGTGAGGAGGATAGCCAAGGGGCGAGGGCGTGACCTTCCCCTCGCCTCGCGAGGCGAGATGCACTAATTTAAAGCCCAAAAATCAGGGATATTCGATGAGCGAGACGCCCCTCCACGATCTCTTGATCAGCGACCCCCTTGAGCCCACGGCCTACAGCCCCTATGGCGAGCTGCGCGACAGCGCCGCAGGCTGGGCGCGGCGCGATCCCGAGGCCGCAGCCTTCGGTGAGGCGCTCCTCGATATGGAGGGGCTGCTGTCGCGCAGCTACCTGTTGGGGCAACCCAACGTCGCGGGCATGGGCCTGGCGGCCTGGGATCTCGCCGCCCCCGAGCCACGCCCCCTGATCGATCCCGAGCGCGGCGCGCGGCGGATGCTGGGGCAGCGCGCCGAGGGCGAGCCCCCCCCCGAGGCGCCCATGGACGCCTCGGCGCTCAAACGCGGCGCGGATCTCCTGATGGCCCTCGATCAGCTCAAGGCGGCGGAGGCGACGCTGCCCATCGATCGCCCCGAGGCCGTTGAAAGGCGCCTCAGCGCGCTGCGCGTGGACCTCCAGCGGCGGCTGACCTTGGAGCGCAAGCACAGCCCCGAGCTGGATCGGCTGATCCGCGAGGGGCGCGCCATCCCCACGCCTGCGCCCGCGCCCGAGGAGGCCCCGCCAGCGCGCGCCCTGGCCTCACCCACGCGCGGCCCGCTGGCGGATCAGGCGCCATCGCGGATCTTCGCCTTGGCGATGGAGGGTCAGATCAGCCCTGAGCTGAGCCGCTTGGCGATGGAGATCGCGCGGCTGACGGGCGAGCCCGTCGAGCACGTCCTCAGCGCGGCGCGCCCCAAGCCACGGCGCGCCCGAGGGGCAGATGGACCAAGGCGCCGCCCAACACCGCTCCAGATCGCGCAGATCAGCGTTGAGGGGCTGCGCGATCCACAGACCGCCGCCGTGATCGATCGCGCGTTGGCGCTGCTGCCCCAAGCCTTGGGAGGGCGGCTGACGGGGGCGGAGGGTCTACACGGCGCGGGGGACGTACACGTTGAGATCGACGCGGGGCAGATCCGCGACGCGCGGGGGCTCAGCGATCGCCTCGCCGATGCCTTGATCGCCGGTGGCTACACAGAGGCCCACCTCCACCTCGGCGTCACGGCGCTGACCGTCGCCGGGCCGCAGGATCTGATGAGCCTCCTCGCCAGCGATGACATCGACACGCTCAGCGCGGCCCTGCGGGGCGAGCGCCAGCAGCTCGACGGCGCGCTGATGAGCCGACTGACGGGCTTCTTTGGCCGTGATCTCAAGGAGGTCATGGTCTTCTCCGGCCCCATGTCCGGCGCGCTGGCGCGCAGCCTCAAGGCCGAGGCGATCACGCACGGCAAGATGGTCTTCTTTGATCCCAAGCACTTCCAGCCCAGCAGCCCCACGGGCGAGGCGCTCTTGGCCCATGAGCTGACGCACACCGTGCAAGAGGGTGAATGGGACAGCCGCGCCAAGGAGGCCCAAGCGCTGGCCGTTGAGGCGGAGTACCTGGACTGGATCAGGCCCGGCGGGGCGCCCTTCGCCGTCGAGCTTGATCCGCTGGACGCCACGGCGCCCTCAGCGGCGGCGGCCTCGGATGTCAGCGGCGGGGTGCTGCGCGCGGAGCAGGGGCGCGGCGCCCACAAGGGCGCGGATCGCACAGAGCAGGGGCCACGCACCGACACGGCGCGCTTCGAGGAGCGCGTCGCCCAGGTCCTAGAGCACATCCGCGCCCAGCTCGACGGCGGCGGCGCCTTTGAGCATGACCGCTTCGGGCGGGTCGCCAACCCCTTCGACGCGCGCTAGCTAGGGCTGAACCAGCGGGGCCGTTTGAGCGGCCTTGGCCTTGGCGATCGCCGCCTCGATGTGGGCCTTCAGATCGGGGTAGTAGGCCGTACCGTTCGCCAAGGTCCAGCCCTCGATGATGGACTTATCCTCAAAGACGCAGAGCGTGTAGGCCACGGAGGGGCGCAGGTGCTCGACGACCTTGAGCGGGCTGCCGCCGAGGGCCTCGCAGTATTGAGCCGCCTTGGCCGCCAAGTCTCCATCGAAGGTGGGGCGAGGCAGGGCGGAGTTGAGAAAGGCGTTGAGGGCCTTGAAGGCCAAAGGATCAGCGCTCCGGAGGGCACGACTCAATGTCCAGTTGCCCACGAGCGCGTCGTCCTTGAGGCGACACAGGCCGTAGGTGTCTCCACCAAAGCCGCCCTTGTCCATGTTGATCTGCCTGCCGCCCAAGGCGATGCAGGTCTGGCTCGCCGGGTTGGGGATGGCCCCGGCGTTGCCGCCGATCAGCAGTGATGCGGCGATGATGAAGGCAGGGTGAAGCCCCCAAATCATGCGATCTCTCATGTGTGCGCTCCTTGGCTCAATCGCGTCGCTAGAATGAGCACCTTGATCGAGACATACATGGGATCGAGGGGCCACGCGAGGGGGACGTGCGCCCACTTTTAATCGGGCGCCACGCAAAGCAGTTGATCACCGTCGCCGCGAGGCCACCATATTGTTTTTTTCTTGGAGCCTCGCCCTATGAGACTGCTAGAGCCCTTTGCCCTCGGGCCGTTGACCCTCAAAAACCGCGTGATCATGCCCGCGATGGACCCCTCGCTCTGCCCAGACGGGGACATCGAGGCGCGCACCATCGAGCACTACGCGCTGCGGGCGCGAGGCGGCGTGGGCTTGATCATCACGGGCAATATGAGCTGCGAGGCGCGGGGGCGCGTCAGCCCCTTTATGCCGCTCATCGAGTCCGACGCGCGGCTGCCTGGGCTGCGGCGGCTCGCCGAGGCCGTACACGCTGAGGGGGGGGTGATCTTTTTTCAGATCAGCCACGGGGGCCGACAGACCACCGAGGGCGTCTCGGCGGATGTCGTGGCCCCCTCCGCCTTGGGCTGCCCGCTGCTGCGCTCCCGCCCACGCCCCTTGGAGGACGCTGAGGTAGACGCCATCGCCGATCGCTTCGCCGAGGCCGCTCACCGCGCGCAGCGCGCGGGCGCCGATGGCGTCGAGTTTCACATGGCGCATGGCTACTTGGTCTGTCAGTTCCTCAGCCCCTACAGCAACACGCGCGCAGATCGCTGGGGCGGTGATGAGGCGGGGCGAGCGCGGCTCGCTGAGGAGATCGTCCGCCGCGCCCGCGCCTTGGTGGGGCCGACGTGGCCGCTTCAGTGTCGCTTGAGCGCCGATGAGATGGTGGCGGGCGGCATCACCCCGCCCCTGGCCCGCCGCTACGCGCGCCGCTTGGTGGCGGCGGGGGCGACGTCGATCTCCGTCAGCGCCTGTAACTATGAGAGCTATATCCACAATATGCCCAGCTACTACGCGCCGCGCGGGGCCTTCGCGCCCTTGGCCGCGATCATCCGCGAGGGCCTGGGCGCGCCGGTGGTGGCCGTGGGGCGCTTTGATCCGGCCTCCGCAGAGGCGGCCCTCGCCGCCGGTCAAGCGGATCTCATCGCGATGGGCCGCGCGCTGCTGGCCGATCCAGATCTGGCCCGACGGCTCGAGCAGGGCGCCACGCCGCGCCCCTGCTTGGCCTGCAATCGCTGCGTGGAGGCCATCTCCACCGGGCCGATCCGCTGCGCGGTGAACCCCGCCCTGGGTCACCTCGCCCCCCCCGCCCCACCCGCGCCGAGGCCCAAGCGCGTGGCCATCATCGGGGGCGGGCCTGCGGGCCTGATGGCGAGCGTGGAGGCGGCGCGACGCGGGCACAGCGTGAGCCTGATCACCGCCCGCCTGGGCGGTCACCTCAACGAGGCTGGCGCGGCGCCCGCGAAGACGGATGTCCATGCGTTTCAACGGTTTTTAGAGGCAGAGGCCCGCGCCGCGGGGGTGGATATCTTGCTCGGCGAGGTGGCCGCCGATCTCTCTGTGCGCGGCCCCGATCAGGCCATGATCGCGGCGCGCCTCGCCGACGCGGAGGCGATGGCCTGGGCCGTCGGGGCCACCCACCCACCTCGCCCGCCCATCGAGGGCCTCGACGCCCACCCGCATGTGCGCTGGCCTGATGAGGCCCTGGCGGAGCTGGCGCTGGGCGCCTCAACCCTGATCATCGGCGGGGGCTCAGAGGGCGCCGAGATCGCCGACGCGCTGGCCCCACACGCAGGGCCAATCTGGGTGGTGGAGCGCCGCCGTAAGATCGGCTTGGGCTTGCCCTCCAGCGTGCGCCAGCTCCTCGAAGATCGCTTGACGGCGGCGGGCGTGGCGCTGCTGACCCGCCGAGAGGTGGCCTCGATCTCGCCCGAGGGGGTGCGCTTGGCGGATGGGCGGGGGCGCCTCAAGGAGACGCTGCCTGCGCCAGCGCGGATCGTCTTGGCGGTGGGCGTGCGCGCGGCGCCGAGCCCCGAGGGGGCGACGCGGCTGGGGGACGCGCTGAAGCCGGCGAGCATCTTGGAGGCGGCGCGGGATGGCTGGCGGTGGGGGCGAGAGGTCTAGGCTTTAAAAACCATCAAGCCCGTCAAGCCCGTTAATCACGAGCTTCTTGTTCTTGCCCTTCTTGGTGTCCTCGCCCTTCTTGGCGATCTTGCCCTTCTTGGTGCGCTTGCCCTTCTGAGCGATCTTGCCCTTCTTGGTGCGCTTGCCCTTCTTGGCGATCTTGCCCTTCTTGTCCTGCTCATCTGACGCGGCCTTGGCCATGGGCGCGCCCGCGTCGGGCGAGATCATCTCAAAGCGGACGGGCTTCGCCAGCGGCGTGGGCAGCGGCGTGGGCAGCGGCGCCTGCGCGATCGGCGGGAGGGGCTGTGGCGCGGGCGGGTTGGGCTTGAGGATCAGGGCGATGACCACGGCCGTCAGCGAGATCAACGGCAGGCCCACCACGGCGAGGTAGAAGCCCGCGCTGCGGCCCCGAGGGGCGGCCAGCTGCGCGCTCATCGGCTGCGCCATCGGCTGGGCGGCCTCGAACGCGGGGCGCTTGGGCTCGGGGGCGAGGCGCCCCTCGGCGATGTCAATGGCCCGTTGACGCGCGACGCGCTCCTCCTCAGCGGCCTGTTGACGCGCGCGCTCAGCGGCCAAGCGCGCCTCGATCTCGGCCTTCTTCGCCGTCTGCGTGCGCAGCAACGCCGCCTCAGCGGCGCGGCGCTCGGCCAGGCGTTGGGCCTCCAGCGCGGCGGCCTCCTCCTCGGCGGCGGAGCCGATCAGACCACGGATGTCACCGAGGAGGTCATCGGCGCCCTCCACGGTGTTGGCCCGACGAGCGGGCGAAGGTGCGGGCTTGGGGGCCTCAGCGGGCACATCTGCCGTGAGATCCTTGAGCTCTTTGAGGCTGAACAGGAGCGAGTTTTCTTTGCGCGTCGTCATGAACCTCTCTCGATCGGGGGGGGTTAGAGGGCGAAGCCGTTGCCATCTCCGCCGAGGTTGAGCTTGAGCTTGTTGGGATCGCTCTTGGGCGTCGTTGTCTTGTCGCCCTTGCGCCCGCCCTTGCGTCCGCCCTTGCGCCCGCCCTTCTTGACCGCCTTCTTGACCGCCGCGTCCTCGACGCCCGCGTCCTCGGCGATCTCCTCGAAGATCGGCGCGGCGGGCGGCGGCGGCGGGGCGATAACGGTGGTGACAGGCTGGGCGATGGGCGCGGTGAGCGGCGTGGGCGGTGGATCATTGGGCTTGAGGATCAGCGCGATGGCCACGGCCGTGAGGCAGAGCACCGGCAAGCCAACCACGGTGAGATAAAAGCCCGTGCCGCGCCCTTGAGGCTCCTGCGCTTGCAGGAGCTGCGGCTGATGGATCGGCTGATGAACCACCGCCGGCTTCTCCGGCTCGGGGATGATGCGGCCCTCGGCGATGTCGATCTCACGCTGGCGGGCGAGGCGCTCCTCCTCCGCCGCTTGCTGGCGCGCGCGCTCGGCGGCGATGCGCGCCTCGATCTCCGCCTTCTTGGCCGTCTGCGTGCGCATCACGGCCTCTTCTTGGGCGCGGCGCTCAGCGTCCTTCTGGGCCTGGAGCGCGGCGGCCTCCTCCTCTGCGGCGTTGCCGATCAAGCCACGGATGTCACCTAAGAGGTCATCCGCGTCATCGATCAAGCCCGCGCGCTTGGGCTTGGGGGCGGGGGCGGGCGCCTCGTCAGGCAGATCCGCCGTGAGGTCTTTCAACTCTTTAAGGCTGAAGAGGAGGGAGTTCTCTTTGCGCTCTGGAGCCATGATGGAGATCCAAGAAAGGAGATCCTGCCCAGGATAGGAGTCGCCCCCCCAAGCGTCAACGGTGCGAGGGCGAAAGGCCTTGAATTATGTGGAGAAAGTGGGGCGAGGGCGGGGGCGGCGGATATCATATTGCGCGCCAAGGGCGAATCCTAGATACTGCGCCGACCTCTCAGCCCGGGACGGAGACCAAATGTCCGATATGGAGCATGTAAAAGTGAGTGAAAAACCCCAAGACGCGCAGCCCGAGGGAGGCGCGTCTGGTGCTGCTGAGGAGGGGGTCTCCGAGGGTAAGCAGCTGAATCTAGCTAAGAATGAGGCCCCCGCGCCCAGCGAAGGGGGAGAGGTCGTCGCGGCGCCCAAGATCGCCTTGGGCAAGCAGCAAGCACAGGTGATCCCTGCGTCCGACGATGATGCGTCCGGCGATGATGCGTCCGACGATGATGCGTCTGGCGATGATGCGTCCGGCGATGATGATGATGAGGCCGTCGGTGACGGCGCTCCACCCCGCTTCACCAAGAAGCCCTTTATCCCTTGGCCCGTCGAGCCTGATCACAGCAGCGCCAAGCAGATGCTTATGCAGGGCGAAGAGGTCGATCTCAACGAGGTCTTAGAGGATCAAAAGCTTGAGGCGGGCAGCAACGGCATGAACTTCGTCCTGCTGCTGCTGGTCCTTATCACCAGCGGGGCGGGCATCTTCCAGCTGCGCAACGTCTCCAACCCCGACATCCTTGAGGCCAAGCGGGCGGCGGCGGCCGAAGAGGAGCAGGCCCACATCGAAGAGCAGCTCAAGCTCAAAAAGACCTATGGCACGCTGAACATCGACTCCATCCCCCAGCAGGCCGTGATCTACAAGCGCGAGAAGACCTCCGATCAGGGCGCGCAGCCTGACTTTAAGCCCATTGAGTCCAAGAAGAAGACGGGTGAGACCGTTCGAGCCCTCACGCCGCTGATCCTCAAGGATATGGACGTCGCCAAGATCTACGAGTTCCGCCTAGAGGCCGAAGGCTACCTCCCTTATACCTTCCACGTCGCCAAGCATATCTGGACGAATGAAGGCGGGGATTTAAAGTTTATCAAGCAGGTCGATATGACCGCGATGGCCTGCGAATACTGGTTCCTCTATGACTCTGAGAAGAAAGAGGAGCAAAAGTTCGATGATAAGCCCAAGTGCAATGTCTACTTTGATGAGGCGAAGGCCAAGAGCGTCACGGTGACCGACTGCACCTGTAAAGAGCTGCCCGAGGGTGTAGAGCCGGGCGAGAAGAAGGACGAGAAGAAGAAGTAAGCCCCCTCCCCTCATCCCACCCCGCCCATCAAGCCGTCGGCGCCTTGGGCAACCCCCCCGCCTCCTCACGATCACGCATCAAGATGACCCCCCCCACGACGGCGATGGGCAGGCCGATGAGGTTGATCAGCGGCGTGGAGGTCAGCGCCGCGCCGATCAGGCCCAGGCCCACGGCCTCCAAGGGCCGCGACATCAGGACCGAGAGCTTTTGACGAAAGCCGAGTTGGCGCCGCGAGAGGCTGGAGTCGAAGAGATCAAAGCTGAGGAAGAGGGGCGTCCAGATGAAGAGCACGAAGGGCGTCGTCACCAGGCCCACCCCTGGGATCAGCCCGATGAAGAAGAAGAAGATCGCGCCGCTGAGGCCGATAAAGACCACCCCGATCCCCGCCGTGATCCCCTTAAATATCTCGCCAAAGAAGCTGCCCGCGACGTCTTGACCGCCCAGCAGCCGATCCGCCTTGGCCGCCAAAGGCTCGCAGAGCGGCAGGCCCACCAGGATGATCAGCCACGGCGTGATAAAGATCGCCAGCAGCGCCGAGGCCACTCGCGTAAACCAGGCCGCCGTGACCCACAGCCAATGCAGGCTGTCGGCGTCGGGCGGCTCGGGCCAGGCCCAGGCGAAGAGATCGGGGCTAAAGGCGACGGCGAGGGCCACGCCTGCCGCCGAGAGCGCCAGCGCCGCCAGGGCGGGGATGAGGGCGAGGGGGATGAGGCTGGGGTGCTTGAGGAAGAGGCCTGCGGCGCGTAAGGGCGCGCCGATGCCTGAGAAGAAGCCCATCGTTGGCTCGCTTTCTGTGGCTGTGTTTATCGAGATGGGCTTGATTAGGCGGGATCAGGGTCGCTGAAGCAAGGCCCTCAACTGGGCGAGGGCCTCGGTCAACGCGCGTGTCAGCGCGGCGTAATGGGCCACGACCTCGGCGGCCTCCTCGGCGCAGGCCGCCGCCTCTAAGGCGCGGGCCGCGTCCGCCGCCTTGAGCGCCCCGACGGTCTTGAGCCCGCCCTTGAGCCGGTGACTGGCCTTCATGATCTGGGAGAAGTCCGCTTGACCAAAGGCCGATGACACGGCCTCGATCTGCGCCGAGGCGTCCTCCAAGAAGAGCGCGACGACCTCTCGATAGAGCGCCTCGTCCCCGCCGAAGTGCTCATCGAGGAAGCGGGGCGGCGCGCCCAAGGCTGTGAACGTCGCCATCAATCTTGTTTGCATCAATCTTGTTTGAGCTGGAGCGCGTCAAGCTCGATGATGGGCGCCTCGGTGTCGCAGCTGTGCAGGGGCTTGCCCTCGCTGCGGCACTGACAGGCGGTGCCGGGGCCGCCGCAGGAGCCGCGCAGGACGCGGCCTGAGATGATGACGCCCAGCGCCATCAGGAACATGATCGTGCCGATGAGGGCGACGGTCAGGAGGAGTGTGCTCATCTTTCTCTCCGCGCGGCGGGGTTGAAGCGATGCGCTTCAAAGGCCGCTGTGGCGCGCTGTTGAAACCGCTCACCCTCTCGGGTGATGAACAGAGCCGCTAAGCCCTCGCGGGTCGCCAGTTTAAAGCCCTCCTCCGGCCCCAGGACGTTGAGCGCGGTGGCCCAGCCGTCGGCGAGGGCGCAGCGCGGGTGGAGGACGCTGACTGAGGCGAGGTTGTGCGTGATGGGGCGGCCCAGCCGCGCGTCGATGGTGTGAGAGACGCGCAGGCCGTCGATCTCGCGGTAGTTGCGATAGTCACCCGAGGTCGCCAGCGCCATCTCGGTGAGGCTGACGATCTCCTCAACCCCCGCCTCGCCATCGAGCGCGGGCCGCTGCACCCCGATCTGCCAAGGCACGCCCTCGGCGTTGCGCCCGCCCGCGCGGACCTCGCCGCCGACCTCGACCATAAAGTCCGTGTAGCCCAGCCCGATGAGCGCTTCGGCGACCTGATCGACCCCATAGCCTTTGGCGATGGCCGAGAGATCGACGTAGAGATCGCCTCGCCCCCGCTCCAGCTCACCCGTCGAGGCGTGGATCTGGAGCTTGTCATAGCCGACGCGCGCCCTCAGCGCCTCAACCTCGGCCTCTGTGGGGGCTGAGCCCGCCTTATCTGGGCCAAAGCCCCAGGCGTTGACCAGCGGGCCGACGGTGACGTCGAAGGCGCCCCCGCTGGCCTCGCTGATGCGCCGCGCGTCTTCGAGCAGCGACAGCAGCGCGGAGGAGGCGGGGTGGCGGCCCGCCGCCGCCCGGTTGAGCCTCGACAGCTCCGAGTCGGGCTGATAGGTGGACATCCGCGCGTTGACCGCCTCAAGGGCGCCGCGGATGGCCTCAGCGGCGCGCCGCCGCGCGTCCGCGTCCGCCCCCGCCTTGGGGATCACCTTGACCGTGTAGGTCGTGCCCATCGTCAGCCCGTTGAACACCCACGCGGCGCGGGGCGCTTGGCGGGTGAAGAGGGCGTAGAAGAGGGCGGTGATGAGCAGCGCGGGGAGGATAAAGCGGCGGGCGCCGGCGTGGAGGACGCCGGGGGTGGGCATCTCAGCCCCCGAAGTCGTCGAGCAGGATGTTCTCGGGCTCGACGCCGAGGTTGAGGAGCATGTTGATCACCGCCTGGTTCATCATTGGCGGCCCACACATGTAGTACTCAATGTCCTCGGGAGAGGGATGATTCTTCAGGTATTGCTCAAAGACGACCTGATGGATAAAGCCGGTGTAGCCCGTCCAGTTGTCCTCGGGGAGCGGATCAGAGAGGGCGAGGTGCCACTCAAAGTTCTCAAACTCCTCAGCGATGGCGTCGAACTCCTCGTTAAAGAAGGACTCCTTAAAGGAGCGGGCGCCATACCAGAAGGATATCTTGCGCTTGGTCTTGAGCCGCTTGAACTGATCGAAGATGTGCGAGCGCATGGGCGCCATGCCCGCGCCGCCGCCGATAAAGACCATCTCGTTGTCGGTCTCTTTGGCGAAGAACTCGCCGAAGGGACCGGAGATGGTGACCTTGTCGCCTGGCTTAAGGTTGAAGATAAAGGAGGACATCTTGCCCGGAGGCAGCTCAGGCTGGCGCGGCGGCGGGGAGGCGATGCGCACGTTGAGCTTGATGAGCCCCTCTTCAAGCGGGTAGTTCGCCATCGAATAGGCGCGCGTGACAGGCTCATCCACCTTGGAGACGAACTGCCACATATTAAACGTGTCCCAGTCGCCTCGGTACTCCTCGCCGATTTCAAAGTCCTTGTAGTTGGCGACGTGTGGGGGGCACTCAATCTGAATGTAGCCACCCGCCCGGAAGGGGACAGATTCACCCTCGGGCAGCTTCAGGACCAAGTCCTTGATAAAGGTGGCGACGTTGTCATTCGATTGAACCGTACACTCCCACTTTTGAACGCTAAAGATCTCCGGCTCAAGCTCGATCTCCATATCTTGCTTGACCTTGACCTGGCAGGCGAGGCGGACGCCCTCCTTGGCCTCGCCTCGGCTGACGTGACCCTCCTCGGTGGGCAGGAGCGCGCCGCCGCCCTTGTGGACGTGGACCTTGCAGACGCCGCAGCTGCCCTTGCCGCCGCAGGCGGAGGGGATGAAGATCTTCTGGGCGGAGAGGGTGTTGAGCAGCGTGCTGCCCGCAGGCGTGGTGATCGCCTTGTCAGGATCATCGTTGATCAGGATCTTGACGTCGGCGGTGCTGACCAGCTTGGAGCGGGCGATCATCAAGAGCACGACCAGCGCGATGATCGCGACGATAAAGACGACGACGCCGAGCGTGACGGTGAGCATCTTTGTCCTCCGATCAGAGCTGGATGCCGGCGAACGCCATAAAGGCGATGGCCATCAAGCCCGTGACGATAAAAGTAATCCCGAGGCCGCGCAGGCCCTCGGGGACGTTGCTGTAGCGCATCTTCTCGCGGATCGCCGCCATGGCGGTGATGGCGAGGCCAAAGCCGATGCCTGAGCCGAGGCCGAAGACGGCGCTCTCGCCGAGGTTGTAGTCGCGCTCGACCATGAAGAGCGAGGCCCCCAGGATGGCGCAGTTGACGGCGATGAGGGGCAGGAAGACCCCCAGCGCGGAGTAGAGCGCTGGCGCGTAGCGATCCAGCGTCATCTCCACCACCTGAACGGCGGCGGCGATGGTCCCGATAAAGGTCAGGAAGGTCAAAAAGCTCAGATCAACGCTGGCATACTCAGGGTTGATCCAAACCAAGGCACCTTCTTTAAGAAATGTGTTGTAAATCACATTGTTGAGTGGGGTTGTGACCGTCAGCACGAAGGTCACGGCGGCCCCCAGTCCGATGGCGGTCTCGACCTTCTTGGAGACGGCCAAGAACGAACACATCCCCAGGAAGAAGGCCAGGGCCATGTTCTCAACGAAGATGGCCTTGATGGCGAGGCTTAAGTAGTGCTCCACGTTCGCCTCCTTATTCCGCGGTGACCAGCTGCGGGCGCCAAACCTTGAGCAGCCAGATGAAGATGGCGATCAGGAAGAAGGCGCCCGGAGCGAGGACCAAGAGGCCGTTGGCTTGATACCAGCCACCTTCAGTGGTCAGCTTAAGGATCTCAACACCAAAGAGCTTGCCGGAGCCAAAAAGCTCACGGAAAAAGCCCACAAAGAGCAGCACGATGCTATAACCAAACCCGTTCCCTAAGCCATCAAGGGCCGAGAGTCCAGGTGGGTTCTGCATGGCGTAGCCTTCCGCGCGGCCCATGACGATACAGTTGGTGATGATCAGGCCCACGAAGACCGACAGCTGCTTGCTGATCTCAAAGACGAAGGCCTTGAGGATCTGATCTGTGACGATCACGAGCGAAGCGATAATCGTCAGCTGCACGATGATGCGGATGCTGGGCGGAATGTAATCGCGTATCACGCTGATGGCGACGTTGCTCAGGGTTGTGACCGCGATGACCGCCAAAGACATCACCACCGCCGTCTCCAGCTTGGTGGTCACGGCCAGGGCAGAGCAGATGCCCAGCACCTGCACGCCGATGGGGTTGTCGTTGAAGAGCGGATCGAGCAGCGCTTGCCTTTGCTTGGTGTTCATGACTTGCTCCCCTTGGCCCGGAGCTGGGTGAGGTAGGCGCCAAAGCCGTGCTCGCCGAGCCAGAACTGCACCAGGTAGGTGACGCCACGGCCAGTCAGCGTCGCCCCTGACAGCCCGTCGATCTTGTGGGGGGTCGCCTCAGGCGTGCCCGCCGCGCCCTTGATGACCTCGATGGCCGGCGCCCAGTCGGCGGTGAAGGCCTTACGCCCCACCCACTTATCCGTCCATTGCTTGTTCTCGATCTCGCCGCCGAGGCCGGGCGTCTCGCCGTGCTCGTAGAAGGTGATGCCCTTGATCGTGTTGGTGTCTGGGGCGAGGGCGAGGAAGCCATAGAGCGTGGACCACAGGCCCTTGCCCGTGATGGGCAGGATCAGCAGCTCCACCTGCTTGGGATCACCCTCGGCGACGAGCTGGTAGATCAGCGCGTGCTTGGGCACCCGCGCGATCCCGCCCAGATTGGCGGGGGCCGCCTGGCTGGTGCTGGGCTCCTTGGTGGCCTTGCGCTGATCGAAGCTGGCGGCGTCCATGTCGGCGTACTCGCCTGTCTTGAGATCAACCACGCGGGCTTGGATGCGCTTGCTGAACAAGCCCTGGATCTCCTCGGGGGAGAGGCTCTTGCCTTCGAGCAGGCCCGCCACGGAGAGCACCTTTTGTTGGCGGTCGAGGACCTTGTTGGCCTCTTGTCGGTCCTTGAGGGCCACGGCGGCGCCAGAGACCAGCACCGAGCAGACGAGGCAGACCGCGCCCGCGAAGCCGATGATGTACTTGGTGCTATAGCCCATTGCGCGCCATCCTCCGCTTGATGTTCCCCTGAATGAAGAAGTAATCGATGAACGGGGCGAACATGTTCATAAAGAGGATCGCCAGCATCATGCCTTCGGGGTAGGCGGGGTTGACCACGCGAACGAGGACCACCATCGCGCCGATCCCAAGACCGTAGATGAACTTCCCCTTCTCTGTGAAGGCCGAGGAGACGGGATCGGTGGCCATAAAGACCGCACCGAAGGCCCAACCGCCGACGACCATGTGCCAATAGAAGGGCATGGCGAACATGGGGTTCGTCTCGGAGCCGACGAGGTTGAGCAGCGATGAGATCAGCGCGGTGCCCAAGGCGATGCCCGCCATCGTCCGCCATGAGGCGATCTGCGTGAAGATCAAGAGCGCGGCGCCGACAAGACAAAGTAAAGCCGAGGTCTCGCCGATGGAGCCCGTGATATTGCCGCTGAAGGCCTCGAACCAAGTGGCGTTGAGCGCGCCCATGCCATCGGCGGCCGCTTGGCCGAGGAGCGTGGCGCCTGTGCCGCCGTCCGTGGCCTGCCAGACCTGATCACCTGAGATCTGACCCGGATAGGCAAAAAACAAGAAGGCGCGGCCTACCAGGGCGGGGTTGAGCACGTTCATGCCCGTGCCGCCGAAGACCTCCTTGCCGATGAGCGTGCCAAAGCCAATCCCGAGGGCGACCTGCCACAGCGGAATCGTGGCTGGCACGATCAAGGGGAAGAGGAAGCCCGTGACCAGGAAGCCCTCGTTGACCTCATGCTTGCGCACAATCGAGGTGATCACCTCAATCGCCCCGCCAACCACGAAGGTGACGAGGAAGATCGGCACGAAGAACACCAGGCCATACATAAAGTTATTGACCAGGGTGTCTGTGTGTGTGAAGCCCATCTGAACGAAGAGATCGGACTGCCAAGCGATGAAGGGCTTGGCGATGCCTTCAGCGATGCGCGCGTTGGCTTGATGCCCCACGTTGTAGATGCCAAAGAGCATCACCGGGATCAAGGCGATGACGACGGTGATCATCATCCGCTTGAGGTCCAGCGCGTCACGGACGTGGGTCTTGCCCTTGGTGACGTGGCCGGGGGTGAAGAGGACGGTGTCGTTGGCCTCCCACAGCGGATAGAGCGTGTGCAGCTTGCCGCCGGGCTCAAAGTGCTTGGCCTGGCTGTCGAGCAGCTTTCGGAGGAACTTCATCACCCCTCCTTCCAAATCAGGGTGAGGTTCTCGCGGAGGATCACCCCCCAGTCTTCCTTACCGGGATCGACCATCGTACACAGCGCCAGATCCTCCTCGGCCAGCTCCAGGCAGCCGAGGCCCTCGGCGCGCTCCAGATCATTGCGGGCCAAGGCGCGCAGCAGGAAGGTGGGGATGATGTCGAGGGGCATCACCCGCTCGAACATCCCCAGCGGCACCATGGCGCGGTGTGAGCCGTGGGTGCTGGTGCCGAAGTCAAACCGCTTGCCGCCCAAGCCGCCCAAGGTGACGCGGAGGGTGGAGAACAGCTTGGCGCTGGGGGAGAGCCAGCCGATGAACCGGCGCTCACGATCCTCAGCCATGCAGGTGATCTGCTGGCTGTAGCGGCCCAGATAGCCCTCCACCTCGCCCATGGCCTTGCGACCATAGAGCATGGAGCCGGAGATGACGCGGTTGTCCTCGCCGCTCATCTCGCCCTCGACCAGCGGCGCCAGATCGGCGCCGAGGCGGGTCTTGATAAGCCGCGGCGTGATCACCGTGGGGCCGGCGAGGGAGACGACGCGCTCCACGGGGAGCTGGCCCGTCTCAAACAGCCGCCCAAAGGCGATGACGTCTTGGTAGCCGACGTGCCACACGCTCTTGCTGGCGTGGACCGGATCGAGGACGTGGATGTGCGTGCCGACGAGCCCCGAGGGGTGCGGCCCCGCGAACGCCTCGCGCTGCACCCGAGGGGCCTCGGACTTCACTGCGCTGTCCTGACGAACGCACAAGAAGACCTTGCCCTCGGTGAGCTGAGAGACGACCTCCATGCCTCGATCAAAGTCCGCCTGCGCGTCTTTGATAATGTGCTCGGGGTTCGCCGCCAATGGATTGCTGTCCATCGCGGTGACGAAGACCGAGTGACACGTCTCTTTGGGTGAAGGCACCTTCTCAAAGGGACGACGCCGTATCGCGGTGAACAAACCGGACTCAACCAAGAGGTCAATGACCCCCTGGCGCCCCAGCTCCGCGACAGGCGTCCCCGCCTTGAAGTGCTCGAAGGTGACAAAGGCCGACGCGTCCACCGCGTCGGTCTGCTCTGTCTCATTTAGCTCGATGACGACGCTTTGAAGCGCTCTACGCTCGCCGCGGTGGATGGCCACCACGGTCCCTGCGCCCGGCGCGGTGAAGCGAACACCCTCGGTCTTGCGATCCTCAAAGAGGAGCTGACCGCGTTTCACTTCATCCCCCACCGTCACATGCATGCGAGGCTTCATAAACGGGTAGTCATCGGCCACGATCGCGACGCGGGAGACATGGGCCTTATGATGGACCTTCTGCTCCAGCGCGCCGGTCACGGGGAGATCAAGTCCCCGCGTGATGGTGTGTACCGCCATGAATCATACCCCTATGGCTGATCAGGCGGGTTCTCTCTTCTTTTCCAGTCAAACGCAATCAAAAAAAGGGCGCGGCGGGCCGTTATTGTTCAAATTTTTAAATAGAAGCGGCCCTCGCCGAGAAACCAAATCATGATTTTTACGATGATTTTTAATTCGCACGCGTAAGGTAGGGCTTTACCGCGCCGCAGGCGGGATCAGCTACAGCCCGTGGTGGAGCCACAGCTGACACACTTGAGGCAGGCGCCGTTACGCACGAGGGTGAAGGCGCCACAGTCTGGGCAAGGATCGCCCTCATAGCCTTGCTGACGAGCGATCTGCATGTTGCGCTTCTTGGCGGCGCGCTCAGGCTGCGCGGGGGGCGCCTCAGAGGAGGCCTGGCCTCGGGCGAAGCCGTGGCCCTCGTCGTTGATCTCACGGCTGGCGTTCTTGAGTGGGGCGACGACCTCGCGCGTGTACTTGGGCTCCTCTTGGCGATGAACCTCATCACTGCGCAGATCATCGAGCTGGATTTGAGCAAGATCATCCCGCCCGAGGTAGGTCACCGCCAGCTCTCTGAAGATATAATCAATGATCGAGGTTGATATCTTGATGCGATCATTGCCCTGGACCATCCCATTGGGCTCAAAGCGAGTAAAGACAAAGGCGTCAACGTACTCCTCCAGCGGCACGCCATATTGGAGGCCCAGCGAGACGGCGATGGCGAAGGCGTTCATCAGGCTGCGAAAGGCGGCGCCCTCCTTGTGCATATCGATGAAGACCTCACCCAGCGTCCCATCCTGATACTCGCCTGTGCGCAGGTAGACCTTATGGCCCCCCACGGCGGCCTTCTGCGTGTAGCCGCGCCGCCGCTGAGGCAGCCGCCGCCGCTCGGCGAGGTAGCGCACCACCACGCGCTCGGCGATCTGCCGCGCGGCCTCATGGGGCCGATCCAGGGCGAGGGCCTCTTGAGCCCCTTGAGCCTCCACCTCATCCTCGTCGATGAGGCTGGCGCTCAGCGGCTGGCTGAGCTTGGAGCCGTCTCGATAGAGCGCGTTGGCCTTGAGCCCGCGCCGCCAGCTCAACAGATAAGCGGCCTGAATCTCCTTGATATTGGCATGGTTAGGGAAGTTGATCGTCTTTGAAATCGCCCCCGAGACGAACGGCTGAACCGCCGCCATCATCTCAATATGACCCTCCGCGCGGATAAACCGTCGTCCCTTACGCCCGCAGCGGTTGGCGCAGTCAAAGACGATCAGATCGCCCTCATTCAGACCCGGCGCGCCCTCCACGGTCATGTGACCGCAGACATAATCATTGGCCGCCTCGATCTGCGCGCTGGTCAACCCCAGGGCCGAGAGCAGGTTGAACTCCGGGTGAGTGTAAGCGACCTCCGCGATCCCCAGCGTATCGCGCAAGAGCGCGTCGCCGAAGGTGAAGCGGTTGAAGACCATCGACAGGTCAAAGGCGCCTGGTAGGAGGCCCTCGACGTGTTGGATCTGCTCGGCGCTGAAGCCCAGCGTCTTTAAGAACTCAGGGTTGAGGTGAGGGCAGCCGCTGAGGGTGCCATGGCCCTTGGTGTAATGCACGATCTTGCGGATCGTGGCCTCATCGTAGCCCAGCCGCTTCAGCGCGGCGGGCACAGACTGGTTGATGATCTTAAAGTAGCCGCCGCCAGCCAGTTTCTTGAACTTGACCAAGGCGAAGTCCGGCTCGACGCCGGTGGTGTCGCAGTCCATCAGCAGGCCAATAGTGCCCGAGGGGGCGATCACCGAGGCTTGGGCGTTGCGGAAGCCGTGGGCGGCGCCCCGCTCCAGCGCCCGATCCCAAGCGCCGCGCGCGGCGGTCAACAGGTCGGCAGGGCAGCGCTTGGCGTCGAGGGCCACCGGCTTGATGTGGAGCTGCTCATAGTCCTCTTGACCATAGGCGGCGCGGCGGTGGTTGCGGATGACCCGCAGCATATGCTCGGCGTTGTTGGACCAGCCGGGGAAGGGGCCGATCTCAGAGGCGATCTCGGCGCTGGTGGCGTAGGCCGTGCCGGTGAGGATCGCGGTGATGGCCCCCGCCATGGCGCGCCCCTTGGTGGAGTCATAGGGCAGCGCCGAGCGCATCAGGAGCCCGCCGAGGTTGGCCAACCCGAGCCCCACGGGGCGGTAGCGCCAGGAGTTCTCAGCGATGGCGCGGCTGGGGAACTGGCCCATGGCCACGGAGATCTCCAAGGTGAGCGCCCAGAGGCGCACAGCGTGCTCAAAGTCGGCGATGTTAAACTGGTTTGACGGATCTAAAAACTTAACGAGGTTGATCGACGCCAAGTTGCAGGAGGTGTCATCAATCCCAAGGTACTCTGAGCAAGGGTTGCTCGCGTTGATTCGCCCTGCGGCTGGATAGGTGTGCCAATCATTGATCGTCGTGTCAAACTGAAGCCCAGGGTCCGCGCAGGCCCAGGCAGCGTAGCCGATCTTATCCCACAGCGCGCGCGCCGAGACCTCTTTATGCACCGCGCCGTCTGTGCGTCGCTTGAGCTGCCAAGGCTCATCGGCGATCATGCGATGCATAAACTCATCGGTGAGGCGCACAGAGTGGTTCGCGTTCTGCGCATCTACTGTGCGATACGCCTCACCTTGCCAGTCTGTGTCGTATTCATCAAACTCTAGATCAGTAAAACCCTGCTGCGCATATTGAATCACCCTCTGAATATAGCCAGCGGGCACATGATCCCGACGCGCTGCTCTTAGAGCACCTTTAAGCGCGGGGTTTTGTTGTGGATCGAAGCGCTCATGGTCTTTGGAGTGGCTCAACGCGCTCATGATCGCCTTGAGATGATGCTTGATCACCTTGGAGCCAGCCACCAACGCCGCGACCTTCTCCTCTTCCCTGACCTTCCAATCCACAAACGTCTCGATATCGGGGTGATCGACATCGACAATGACCATCTTCGCCGCGCGTCGCGTTGTCCCACCCGAGCGGATCGCGCCCGCTGCGCGATCACCGATGCGCAGGAAGCTCAGCAGCCCGCTGGAGCGGCCGCCGCCCGAGAGGTGCTCATCCTCGCCGCGCAGCTTGCTGAAGCTGGAGCCTGTGCCTGAGCCATACTTGAAGAGGCGCGCCTCGCGGACCCACAGGTCCATGATGCCGCCCTCATTGACCAGATCATCCTCCACACTCTGGATAAAGCAGGCTGAAGGCTGGGGGCGCTCATAGGCGCTGGCGCTGCGACGGGCTTCGCCGGTCTGATGGTCACAGTACCAATGCCCTTGAGCATCGCCTTCAATCCCATAGGCCCAATACAAGCCCGTGTTGAACCACTGGGGGCTATTGGGCGCCACCATTTGGCGCGCCAGCATATAGCACTGCTCGTTGTAGTAGCTCTGGGCGTCCGCTTCATCCTTGAAGTAACCCAGGACCCAACCCCAGTAGGTCCACGTCCCCGCGAGGCGGTGGAAGATCTCCCGCGCGTCGTGCTCGCCGTGGTATCGATCAGCGCGGTTGAGCAGCTTCAGCGCGGGCTTATCGGCGACTTGCCGCCACAGCCACTCAGGCACGCCCGCCTCAGGCACGGGCTTGAGGCAGGCGGGCACGCCCGCCTTGCGGAAGTACTTTTGAGCCAGGATATCGGTGGCGACCTGGCTCCACCCCTCGGGCACGATCACCCGCGCGTTCTCGAACACAACGGCCCCGTTGGGATCCCGGATCGCGCTTCGCCGCTCGACGAAGTTGAGCCCTTCATAGGGCGAAGAGATGCCCTCTGTCAGCCGAGCGTTGATCTGCACGGGTGCTCCTTTTTGGGGGTGTATGAGGTGGGGAGGAGCGCGCTATAGCACCTCGGCGGGGGGCTATCCAGCACTATTTTTGAGCCCGATTGTAAGTCGTTGATTTTACACCATGGGCACCTGCTTTTTTATCCAAGTACTTGTAATCCATATATTTTTGCAATTTTGCGGTTTGTAAACCCCCCTCAAAAAAAGGTCGATTTCTCTAAGGATGTTGGTGCATTGTCGCCCTCGCCACGCCCTGCGAACGCAAAGCACCCAACGCGCCTCACTCAGCCCCCGAGGTAATCCCCGATGCCCATCCTCTTTGGCCTCGTCACCCTCTGCGCCTTCAGCGCCTGTGGCGCCACCTGCGCGCAGATCGAGGCGGCCCGCGCCGCTCAGCTTCAGCCTCAAGAGGAGGCGCCTGATCCCCACCTCGTCATCGATCTCCCCGCCGCGCTGCTGGAGGCGCGGCTCACCGCCGCCTTGGCCCAGGTGGAGCCCGCGCGGCTGTCGCTGAGGCTGGACAAGCTGGGGATCAACCTCGACGCGCTGCGCCTCCAGGCCAAGGCGGTCAAGCTGCTCAAGGGCGCGCCGGATGCGCTGCGCTTCGCCCTCATCTTCACCGTCAGCGAGGGCGACGCCGCGCTCTTTGATCTCACCGTGGAGGCGGCCCTTGAGCCCCAGCTTGAGGGGCAAGCCATCGCCTTTGAGTTGGGGCCACGCCAGCTGCTCAAGGCCCGCCCCGCCATCAGCGGCGGGGCGGCGGGGCGGATACAAAAGCGCCTGGGGGGCGCCGCCAAGCGCCTCCCCACACGAGCGCTGCGGGCGCTGATCAACCAAGGGCTGACCGCCCTCGCCGATGAGGCGCTGCCCCTCCTCCGCGATCAGATCCTGGCCCGCGCGGTGAAGACCACGCGGGTGCGTCTGGCCTTGCCCGCCGCCCTGCCGCTCAAGCGGCTCGCCCTGTCCACCCCGCGTGGCCGGACAGGCCTGAGCCTGCGCCTCGCTTTGTGGACGACCCTCCCCGTCAGCCAAGGCGTCCGCCCCGCCCCCCCGCGCTCCACGCTCACCGCCTGGCTCAGCGGCCCCACCGTCGCCGCGCTGGGCAGCTGGGCTTTGCGCCAAGGCGCCCTGCCAGGCATGGAGGGCCAAGCCCCCACGCGGTTTAACCTCAAGGGTCAGCCCGATCCTCAAGGCCCCTTCGAGGCCAGCCTGCGCTGGATCGTGGGCGCGGATCGCCCGCTCAAGGTCGAGGCGTGGCGCTTGGGCGGCGACTGCGTTCACGCCACGCTCGGCGCGCGCCCCGCCCTGAGCCTTGAGGGTGAGGGCGCCGCCAAGCTGCGGCTCCAAGCCCTCGACGTGCAGCTTGAGGCGGTCGAGGGGGACGCGCTGGTCAGCCTCGGCGCCTTCGTCGCCTCGCTCTGGTCCGGCGCCTTCGAGATCAGCAAGGCGATCACCGCCTCGATGGACCTTGAGATCGCCTCCACCCCGCTGAGGCTCAGCCTCAAAGAGGCCACGCTCAAGGACGCGCTGATCGAGCTGACCTTTGATTTGACGCCTCAAGACCAGGAGCCCCAGCCATGAGCCCCATTCGTATCCTCCTCGCCGATGACCATGATTTGATGCGCCAAGGGCTCCTGCGCCTCCTTGAGGATGAAGAGGATCTGGAGGTGATCGGCGAGGCCCAGAATGGCCGAGAGGCCATCGCCAAGGTCGAGGAGCTGGCGCCTGATGTGGCCGTCCTGGACGTCAGCATGCCCGATCTCAACGGGGTGGAGGCGGCGCGTAACATCCTGCAGCGGACCCAATCGACGCGCATCCTCGCGCTGTCCATGCACACGGATCGGCGCTTTGTGATGCGCATGTTGGAGGCCGGCGCCCTGGGCTATCTGCCCAAGAGCTGCGCCTTTGATGAGCTGGCGACGGCCATCCGAGCCATCCACTCCGGGGCGATGTACCTCAGCCCCAGCCTCACGCGCGGCGTCGTCGAGGATCTCCTGCGGCTGCGCAACGAGGTGAGCCATCCCCCGCAGCAGGCGGCCCTGACCGGGCGAGAGCGAGAGGTCCTCCAGCTCGTCGCCGAGGGCCGCACCTCCAAGGAGATCGCCACGACCCTGGGCGTCAGCACCAACACGGTGATCCGCCACCGGCAAAACATCATGGACAAGCTGGAGCTGCGCACCGTCGCGGAGCTGACCCGCTACGCCATCCAAGAGGGGATCGTCAGCATCAGCTGAGGCGGGCTTCAGCGGCGCTCAAGCAGGCCCAGCGCGGCGAAGGCGCCTCAGGCCACCACCCGGCGCTCGATGTCCGCGCCGAGGGCCTGGAGCTTCTCCTCGATGCGCTCATAGCCTCGGTCGATCTGGTGGATGTTAAAGATCTGCGTCTCACCCCGCGCGGCGAGGCCAGCGATCAGCAGCGCCATCCCCGCGCGCACGTCCGGGCTCTCCACCCGGCTGCCCCGCAGCACCTGCGGCCCCACCACGACCACCCGATGTGGATCGCAGAGGATGGTGCGCGCCCCCATGCTCTGGAGGTGGTCTGTAAAGAACATCCGACCATCAAACATCTTCTCGAAGAACAGCACGGTGCCTTGGCATTGGGTGGCCACCGTGATGGCGATGCTCATCAGATCCGTGGGGAAGGCGGGCCAAATGGCGTCGTCGATCTTGGGCGTCAGCCCATAGTAGTCATTGCGGATGACGAGGGACTGATCACCTGGGATAAACAGCTCGCTGCCCTCTAGGACCGTCTCCACGCCCAGCTTTTGAAAAATCATGCGGATCATGCGCAGATTATCCGGGTTGATCCGCTCAATCGTGAGGGGGCTGCGCGTCACTGCGGCGAGGCCGATAAAGCTGCCGATCTCCAGATAATCACTGTCGATGGTGTGCTCAGCGCCATGCAGCGCCTCTACACCCTCAATCACCAGCTGATTTGTCTCAATCCCGGTAATTTTAGCACCCATCGCATTGAGCATCCGCGCCAAGCCGCTGACGTGAGGCTCACAGGCGGCGTTGCGCAAGACGGTGCGTCCTTCGGCGAGGCAGGCAGCCATCAGCGCGTTCTCGGTCGCGGTCACTGAGGCTTCATCGAGGAAAATATCTTCACCAAACAGGCGTTTAGCGCGCACATCGTAGAGGTGATCGCCCAGATCAACCCGCGCCCCGAGGGCGCTGAGCGCCAAGAAGTGCGTGTCCAGCCGCCGCCGACCAATGACATCACCCCCTGGCGGGGGCAGGATCGCCTGGCCCAGCCGGGCGACGAGGGGGCCGATAAACAGGATCGAGGCGCGGATCTTCTTGCACGCCTCGGCGTCGAGCCTCGGATCGGTGATGCCCTTGGCGCAGATCCGCACAGAGTGCTCGCTGATCCACTCCACCTCGCCGCCCTGGCGCTTGATGACCTCGCACATCACCAGCACGTCGCGGATCTTGGGGACGTTGTGCAGCGTGACGGGCTCCTCGGTGAGCAGGCAGGCGGCGATGGCGGGGAGGGCCTCGTTCTTATTGCCGCTGGGGGTGACGCGGCCGGACAGCGGCTTACCCCCCTGAATGACGAACTTCTCCATGGCTGAGCCTCCAGCTCTGGGCGTCGGACGTGATCGGGATAAAGGCCCGATCGGTGGTGGTGATGAAGACCTGCCCCTCGAAGGCGGCGAGGAAGTCAAAGAGGCGCGCGCTGCGGCGCGGGTCCAGCTCGCTGGAGACGTCATCGAGGAGGAGCACGGGGCGACGAGCGAGCGCCTGGAGCAGATCGATCTCGGCGATCTTGAGGGCCAAGATCAGCGCCCGCTGCTGGCCTTGGCTGGCGAAGGCGCGGGCGGGGCGATCTTGAACGCGGAGGCTGAGATCATCCAACTGCGGCCCACGCTGCGTGAAGCCTCGCTGGCGATCACGGGGGCGATCTTCGCGCCAGGCGGCCTCGAAGGCGGCGGGCGCCTCGGCTTCGAGGCTGGGGCGGTAGCGCAGCGTCGCCTCGATCTCCTCGCCCATGATCGCGCTGAAAGCCACCTGGAAGCGCGGCGCCAGGGCCTCGACATAGGCCTGTCGGGCGGCGACGAGGCGCGCGCTGTAGGCGGCGAGGCTGATCTCAAAGGCCTCCAGGTGGGCATCGGCGGCGCCCTCCTTGAGCAGCCGGTTGCGGGCGTCGAGGGCGCGCTTGAAGTGGATGACGTCGCTGAGGTAGGCGGGGCGGCGGGTGAAGATGGCGCGGTCCAAGAGCCGGCGACGATCGGCGGGGGGGCCGCGGATGATGAGCACGTCCTCGGGCGTGAAGAGGATCACCGCCAAGGCGCCGAAGTAGTCGGCGACGTCCACGCGCTTGCCCTCGCGCTTGGCGATCCGCTCGCCCCCCTGTGTCTCCACGGCGAGGTGGTGGATGAGCCCATCTTGGTTGATCCAACCCTCCGCCGAGGCGGCGGGCTGCTCGAAGCGGACCAGCTCGCGGAGCCGGGCGCGGATGGGGCGGAGCGTGGCGAGCCAGAAGATGGCCTCAAGCAAGTTGGTCTTGCCGCTGGCGTTCTCACCCCAGAGCACGTTGAAGCGCGGGTGAGGCTGAAGGTCCAGGGCCGTAAAGCCGCGAAAATCCTTCAGCGCGAGGCGGTCAAGCTGCACGCATCAGACCCGGATGGGCATGACCACGAAGAGATAGGCGCTGTTGTCTTCCTCGCGGAAGAGGCCTGGAGCCAGCTCCTGATTGAGCGACATCTCCACGCGATCAGCGGTGAGGATGGAGAGGATGTCGCGGACATAGCGGGCGTTGAAGGCGATCTCCAGCTGCTGCCCATCGAAGCCCGAGATCGACAGCTCCTCACGGGCGCGGCCCATGTCGGAGTTCTCGCTGGTGAGGGTCATCAAGCCTGGCTGAAGCTCGATCTTGACGCTCTTGGTGCGGTCGCTGGCCAATAACCCGATGCGCTTGAGCGCGCCGAGGAACGTAAGGCGGTCAATCAAGATTTGATATTGATTGCTCTTGGGAATGACTGCCTTGTAATCGGGGAATTTGAGGTCGATGAGGCGGATAAACAGCGTGAGGTCTTCAGCCGAGAGGACCAGGTTGTTCTCCATAAAGCCAAAGCGGACCTCACGACCAACCTCGTCGAGCACGCGCTTCAGCTCGCTGAGGCCCTTGCGAGGGATAATCAGCGGATCACCAGAGGGGATCTCCTCGCCACGCTCCGCGACGCGCTCGCCGAGGCTCAGGCGATGCCCGTCTGTAGAGACCATGCGCACACGACCCTCGCCCAAGGCGCAGAAATAGACGCCGTTGAGGTTGGGGCGTGAGTCATCGCTGGAGACGGAGAACATCGTACGCTCGATCAGCTCGCGGAGCACCTCGCCGTCTACGGCGACGAACTCCACGCCCTCGGATGAGGGCAAGGCGGGGTACTCATCGCCGTTGGTGCAGTTGAGCACAAACTCAACCTTGCCGCTGCGGATCATCAGGCGGTCTTCTTGGGTGAGATCCAGGTAGATATCCCCCTCGGAGAGGCTCTTTGTGACCTCAAAGAGCCGCTTACCGTTCACCGTCGTGCGGCCATCCTGCTCTACGCCCGCCGGGATCCAGCCATCGATGGTCACGTCGAGATCGGTGGCGGCGACCCGCAAGAGCCCCTCGGCGGTGGCCTCGACGAGGACGTTGCTGAGGATCGGGAGGCTGGCCTTACGGCTGATGACCCCTTGGATTCGACTGAGCGCTTGGACGAGCGCGTCGCGGTTGACGGTGAGCTTCATCGCGATCCCCTCGACTCACAGGTTGAGTCGTTGCTTGGAGCGGTCATTTTTTGAGCCCGACTTGTAGTACACCGACCTGAAAAAATGAAGGGATATCTTGAGGGGCGTGTGGCCCATCTCCCCTGCCTCAGCGGCTCGATTTCCCCAGCCCCATTTGGCCCATTTTCCCAGCCCGGAGGGCCTCGCGCGTTATGATGATCATGAAGATAAACCCAAAATTAAACTGTATCTCTATAGTAATAGTAATAAGGGGCTGTTGAATTGTGGAGTTCGCTCGGTAACTCCATGAATATATTCAGGAAACACCTGTTTTGCGGCTGTGGAGAACCCTGTTGATAACTCGACTTGCCCTGTGGAAAAGCTGTTGAAAACTCCATTTGCATGAAAAAGTTTTCAACAGTTTTTCCACAGTTTGGCCTCAAGTTATCCACAGGAAAGGGCCACTTTTCCACAGAAAAAACCCGGTTATCAACAGGGTAAAATGGCAAAATGTGGACTTTTTTCATTCTCTATGGGATGAAACTTGGTAGTCTTTTGTAGGTAGTTTGACCACCTCTGCCGACATCAAAATCGAGGGCAAAAACGACGCCTCGCCGACCCCGATCCGGGCGATTTTTTAAAGACGCCAGGTGGTGATCTCCAGCCCCTCCTGACGGGGCTGAGCTTGGTTGCGATAGACGTAGTGGCTGATCCACAGCGCGCCCTCGACGCGACGCGCGCGGGTGTAGAAGCCAAAGGCGCCCTCATAGCTGGCCTCCCGCCCGGCGATGGTCGCCCGCTCCCAGCTGTCGGGGCCGACCGCGCGCAGGATCAGCAGATCTTGGGCGGTGGCGTCTTGGTAGATCACCAGCGGCGCCCCCGCTTCATCGATCAGGATGTTGCAGTCCTCACCCACCACGTGCAGCGCGTGCTCGCGGCCCCCGTAGCCGATGCGCACGCCGTCGTCGATGATCTCATCAAGACCCAGCGCAGGGGCGAGGTAGCGCAGGCCATCGATGGTCCCGTCTTGGTAGCAGAGGTGCGCGTTGCCCTCAGCGTCAAAGGTGATGTCTACGTTGGCGCCCATGTCGCCCTCGCGGCTGGGGTGCCCCCAGCCCGCCAGCTGCTCCGGGGGGCCAAAGCCCAGCCCATCGCCGCGCGCCCAGAAGAGGGCGCCGAGCGTGCGGTCATACCAAGCCAGGGTGACGCGCCCTTGTGGATCAACGGCTTGGCTGGTGAACAGCCCCGTGCCCTCCGGGTAGGCGGTGGAGGCGTCCTCGATGAGCCGCTCTTGGAGGACCACAGGCGCCCCCCAGGCCGAGGGGTTGTCGGGGTTGGCGGCGCGGGCTTGGACATAGCGCAGCTGGGTGACCTGCTCGGACTGGGCGCGGTAGGCCACGCCCGCCAGCCCCTCGCCGTTGACGGCGATGCTCGGCCAGGTCCCCGCGTCGCCGTCGGCGTCGAGGGTCATCACCGACCAAGTGAGGCCCCCCAGGCGCTCTATGCCCAAGGCGTACTTGAGGTCACCGGCGGTCACGTCATAGTAGGCGACGTGGATTTGCCCCTCTGGCCCCGTGGCGATGGCGGTCATTCGGCCCACGTCCGGCCCCACGGCGCTGATCCCCCCCCGTGGCCCAGAAGGCCCGGCGATGATCTCGCCGTCGCTGGGCACGCCATCCACCCACATCCAGTCGATCTGCTCGCCGTTGACCCGCCCCACCACGAGATCGCCGTAGTCCTCGGCGTAGGCGGAGACATAGGCCCGCCCTTGATAGATCGCCATGTCGCTGTAGCGGCCGATGCGCTTGGCGTTGAGGGGCGCCTTCTCCACGCAGCCACACTGATCGCCCTCACGCTGGCAGGTGACGGGGCTCATCCCGCCGGGGACCTCGACGCTGACGTCGAAGCCGGGCTCACAGCGGGCCAGCGCGCAGTCTGGCGCGGGGTTCTCGCAGGTGTTGCGCAGATAACAGCAGTACTGGGTGCCGGGGCAGCCCTCGGGGCAGAAGGGCTCGCACTGGCAGACCCCGCCTTGGCAGCTGGCCTCCCCGCCGTGGGCGCAGCTCATGCCTTGGCACAGGCTGGGATCGTCCTCGCAGGTCAAGAGCACGCAGGTCATGACCCCCTCGACGCTGCGGCAGACACCGTTGGGGCAGTCCGCGTCGGACTTGCAGCGCAGATCGACCACATCGGCGCCGGGGCCGACGTCCGCTGCGGGGCTGGCGTCGGTCTTATCGGTCCCCGCCACCTCATCAGAGCAGCCAAGGGCGAGGGTCAAGGCTGCGGCGAAGAAAAAAGCCCAACGCCGCCGAAGGGGCAGCGCCACGATGAGCAGCAAGAGCCACAGCGGGGCGGGCGCCCCTGGCCGGGCCTGGCTGCACATCCCGCCCGCGTCGCCCGCCTCCGCCGCGCGGCGATCCTCCGGGGAGGGCCGCCCGATCAGCGCCTGCTCACGCTCAACGATGATCTCCGCCTCGCTGCGCTGCCCCGCCTCGTCCGTGGCCCGAGCGCGCACGACACCGACCCCCTCCAGATCGAGGTCTTGACCGCCCAGGCGCGCCCAAGGGCCATCGTCGAGTTGGATCTCCAGCTCAGGCTCGGGGGTGATCCAGTCATGGGCGGCGACCTCGATCCGCGCGCCGCGCGCCGCCAAGGTCAGCTCGGGGGCTTGGCTGTCGATGATGATCTCCGCCGTCGCTGGCGTGGGATCGAGGCTGCGGTAGTCGCCGACGCGCCGCGCCCTGACCTCCAGCGTGTGGCGGCCTTGGAGCAGGAAGAGGGGGCTGCGCACGATAAATGAGCGCGCGCGCGTAAAGGGCCGCCACATCTCGCCCTTGATCCGCCAAGAGAACTCCGCGTCCTCGGCGTCGCTGCTGACCTCGACCTCGGCGAAGGGGGCGCGCCAGGCGCCCTTGCCCGAGGCGAAGGTGGCCGTGCTGGGGGTGTGGATCTGGGTGACCTTGACCGCCGTCTCTGCGGGTGAGGGCGCGCCCCCCTCGTCGGCCTTGGCCGCCGCGCGATCAAAGGCGGCGAAGACGGCCAAGAGGCGGCCCTCCTCAATGCCCGTCACCCCGCCGTCTTGGAGGTTGAGCTGGAAGCCCATCAGCTCAGGGATGGCGATGGGCTCGATGAGCCCGCTGCTGGCCATGTTGGCCAATGGGGCGATCAGCACCGGCAGCAGGCCTTCGAGGCGGCTCAGATCATCAAGGAGCAGCTCGCCGTTGTGCGTCTCCAGGTTGGACAGCGCGCCAGCCAGATCGCCCAGCAGGGGGATCAAGCGGTTATCGGGCGTGAAGTCCACGCCGAGGGGCAAGACGACGTCGGCTTTGAGGCTGAAGATGCGCACCCAGCGCTGCTCCATAAAGGCGTGGAAGTCGATCCACAGCTCAGGGATCGTCAGCGTGATCAGCGGATCGATGAGGACGACCTGCCCCTCATTATCGGGATCTGGGGCGGTCTGATTGGCGCCGATGGTGATCTGCGGCACCTGCTGAGGGGAGAGGGTCACGGCCAGGGGGGCGGGGCCTCGGGTGACGCTTTGCAGCTCAGGCAGGGCGATGCCCAGCGTCCGCGTGTTGAGCATCTCCACCTGATCGGCGGTGAGCGAGAGGCACAGCGCGCCGCTGTTGAAGGCGGCCCAGGCGGCGTGCTCCAAGGCGAGGCGGGTCACGCCGAAGGCGGCCTCGAAGGGCTGGCCGTTGGGGCCGAGGTTGCCGCGCAGGAGATCGGCGCGGGCGGGCTCCTGGGTGGTGGGCTGAGGGCGATCGGGCGCGCAGCGATCACGGGCGCTGGTGAAGCCGGCGATGACGCCCATCGAGAGCCCTTGCTGCTCGACCTGGACGTAGCTGCCTGGGGTGGCGAGGTATTGAATCTCGGCGTCGAGGCCGGGCGAGAATTGACCCAGTACATCGCCGAGGTTGATGGCGCCCTCCACGCCCAAGGGCTTGGGCACGCAGCCCGCCTGGGTGACGCAGCGCCCACCCTCGCAGCGACCGCCGCCCTCCACAGGGCAGTCACGGTTGTTGACGCAGGTCATACAGGTGAAGTCCTCGATCACCGTCGCCAGCGTGTCGGCGATCATCGGCTCCACGCTCGATTGGATCAGATCCAGGATCAGATCGCCCAGCCAAGGGAGGTTGATCAGCCCGCCGATGGCGTCACACAGCTCACTGATGCCCCCATCGCCTTCAAGATCTGGGTTGAGATCGGCGATGTTGAAGCGCGGCTGCTCGACGCGGAAGGTGAAGTCACGGAGAGGATCGGGGGTGGAGAGGATCAGGTCGGCCTCCACGGGGAAGGCCTCGGCGTGGATGCTCAACGCGCACTCGATGAGGCCGTCAGCGAAGATGTCAAAGC
Organism: Myxococcota bacterium; assembly: GCA_018813065.1. Classification (GTDB taxonomy): domain Bacteria; phylum Myxococcota_A; class Bradymonadia; order UBA7976; family UBA1532; genus JAHJCH01. Next base: position 16,912 of record JAHJCH010000327.1, on the reverse strand, counting down.
GGGCGTCGATCTGATCGAAGGTGGCGGTGGCCTTGATTCGGTTGGGCTCAATGGGCGTCAGCTCCACGCCTAAGAGGGAGATGTTGATGGGGCAGCCCGGCGCGCCGCCAGCGCAGCTGGGCGCTTGGCAGTAGCCCCAAGTGACGATGTCAAAGCCGAGGATGCGCACCGTGTCGCCCGCCCCTGGGACGCAGACGCTGAGCCCCTCGGGGAGCTGCTGCTCGATGAGGCCGCCGACGCTCTCTGTGAGGAAAGAGAACCCTTGCGATGAGATTCGCACCTGAATGGCGCTGTGAACCCGATCTTTATTGGGGAACGGCGGCGCCTCGCCTTCACAGCCCGTGGGGCTGCCGCAGGCGGTCAGGAAGAGACACAAGAGCAAGACCTTGGGTGGAGGTCGCAGCGCGTATAGCGTTGATCTCATTTAGAAACTCCGTAGTGAATCGCCGCCACCCCGTCGGCGAAGGGGGGATCTCAAGGGGCGGCGATCTCGGGATTGGGCGCCCAGTGTACCTAAAATCTCGGGGGGTTCGGCACACGCCAAGGGCGATTTTTAGGAATCTCATTGAGCCTCCTTGCCCCTAGAGGTTTGTGACCCTACAATCCCTCCCACGACAGAGGCCCGCCAATTGTTGGGGGAGCGGGAGAGTGCAAGAAGGTTCTCGTTTCGGATCCTATGAGCTGCTAAAGCGCGTCGCTTTTGGCGGGATGGCGGAGATACATCTCGCCAAAGCCACCAGTATTGGGGGCTTTGAGAAGCTGCTCGCGCTGAAGGTGATCCACCCTAAGTTCTCGCAAGACCGCGAGTTCATCGACATGCTGATCGATGAGGCGAAGATCACCGTTCAGCTCACACATATGAACATCTGCCAGATATTCGATCTTGGGCAGATCGACGGCACATTCTATATCGCCATGGAGTTCATTGACGGAAAGGATCTGTATCAGCTCCTCGTCAAGTGCTCCGAGTTAGATATCGCGATCCCGTTCGATATCCTAACCTTCGTCGCCATTGAAGCCTGCGCGGGGCTTCATTACGCCCATACACGTTCAGACAACTATGGGCGACCGCTGAACATCATCCATCGCGATATCAGCCCCCAAAACATCCTCGTCTCTTACGATGGCGAGGTGAAGGTGGTCGATTTTGGCATCGCCAAGGCGAGCCAACGCAGCAAGGAGACCGAGAGCGGCGTCATCAAGGGCAAGTTCTTCTACATGTCGCCAGAGCAAGCGTTCGGGCGGCCCCTTGACGCACGCACGGATCTCTTCAGCATGGGGATCTGCCTCTATGAGATGGTCACCGGCGAGATGCTCTACAACGAGGAGAAGGCCCTGCTCCTCTTGGAGAAGGTCCGCAAGGCCGAGATCCCCAATATGCGCGCCAAGCGCCCGGATCTCCCGCCTGAGCTGGAGCAGCTGATCCTCAAAGCCCTCGCCCGCGATCGAGAGCACCGCTTTAACGACTGCGCGGAGATGCAACGCGCGCTCTCCAGCTTCCTCTATCGGAGCTGGCCGGGCTTCGGGCGCAACCGCGTCCGTGAGTTTATGGAGCATGTCTTCGGCGCAGGGCAGAAGTTCGTCATGCCCCCGCCCCCTGCGGCGGTCCAAGAGCAGAAGACACAAGAGCTGTCGATGCTGATGGGCAGCACGGACTTCGATCCCACCTCGGGGGAGAGCGTCATCTTCGATCTGCGTCAACTCGACGCCGTTGATGTGGAGGACTCCATCGCCACGAGCGCGCCTGGGGTGCAGGGGCTGGGCGACGTGGACTTCTACAGCGGTGATCAGGCCAACGTCGGCTTCGACGATGATCCTGAGGACGCTGAGCACACGATGATCGCCGCGGATTACAACGCGGCGGTCTCGTCCTTCGACGATGACGAAGAGGATGAGAACGAGCACACCATCGCCGAGCAGGTCTGGAGCGCGTCGGGGGATCTCTACAACGATCTCCCACCCGACGATGATGACGAGACGGCGGTGATCGACATGGGCGCGGTGGAGGCGGCGCGGCGCGTCGCCTCGGGGGATGACTACACTCAGCCTCAGCCCGCGCCGATGATGAGCGGCTTCCAGCCTCAAGCGAACCCCTACGCGCAGATGCAGCCACCGCAGATGCAGCCGCCGCAGATGCAGCCGCCGCAGGTGCGTATGCCGCAGATGCAGCCGCCGCAGATGCAGCCGCCGCAGATGCAGCCGCCGCAGGTTCAAGCGCCACAGGTGCAGACGCCGCAGCCGCCCGCGCAGCCCGCGCGCCCCCAGCCCAACCGTGCGGGGGAGAGCAGCCGCGCCACCATGCACGGGGTGCATGATGAGTTTGGCCGTGACGCCCTCCTCGGTCGGAACAAGCCAAAGCGTGGCGGCGGCGGGTTGTTGATCGCGCTGCTCTTGCTCCTCCTCATCGGGGGCGCGGGGGCGGGCGTCTACTTCTTCGCCCCTGATCTGCTCAGCGGCCTCATCGGCCCCAGCGCGGAGACGCCCGCGACGTCTCTGCGGGCCCAGGTGAGCCTGACCAGCGAGCCCAGCGGCGCGTTGGTCAAGCTCAACGGTCAAGCCCTGCCTGAGCCGACCCCTGTTCAGATCGGTGATCTGCAAGTGGACACGGACTACCTCATCGAGGTGGAGCTTAAGGGCTACGAGCCACAGAGCTTTAAGCTCAACGTCGCCGCCGCCTCTGTCGTGCCGGGGCAGATCATCGAGCGCAAGACCTACCTCAAGCAGCTCAAGGGGACGCTGATCATCATCAGCGATCCCCCCGAGGCCGAGGTCTTCCTCGATGGCCGCTTTATCGGCAACACCCCGCTGGAGAAGTCGGGCTTTGAGCGCACCCGCAAGCCCCTCGTCTTCCGCTTCCAAAAAGCGGGCTACCGCGCGCGCCATTACAAGGCGAGCTGGGGCAGCGAGGTTGAGCTGAAGCTGGACGTGGCCCTCGATAAGCGCGGCTCGAACTAGCGCGACCCCTCCAACGCTTCAGGTGAGCTTCTTTAAAGCGCCGGCAGGCTGAACGCCCACAGCCGCCCGAGGCTGCGGCCCGTCTCGCTGGTGGCCATCTCCAGCGTGCCGATGACCAGCTCGCCGCTGCGCGGGTTGAGCGCCAACGAGTTATAGAAGCCTAAGGCGCCCGCAGAGGCGAAGGGGTGCTGGTGATCCCAAGCCCCGCCCGCGCGCCGAATCGACACCCACAGATCATTGTCGGTGCTGTCTTGGAAGGCCATGACCAGGGCTTGGTTTTGCCGCGCCAGCGCCATATCCGCGCCGATAAAGCGCCTGATCCCGCCGCCGCCCTCGACGACGCGCTCCACCTGACCGCTCGATAAGCCGCCACGATAGAGCAAGATCGCCTGCGTGGTTTGATCGACGAAGGCGATCTCCACCTCGGCGCCCAAGGGCTCAAGATCGCAGTATTGGCCGAGATCGTGATGGGCCCAGTCGGCGTAACGGCCATCCGGCTCAGCGGCCCAGGTCGGCTCAGCGCGCATCGGCTCGACCTCAAAGCCGCGGTCGTCGCCCCGCGCGAGGTAGAGGCCGCGCTCCACGCTGTCATAGAAGGCCAGCCACAGCCGCCCATCCTCGCCCAAGCGCGCGCAGGGCATCACGCCGTGGGCCTTGGGCGTCAGGCCAGGCGCGGGCAGCGCCTCGGTGACGGGGCGGGTGGAGACGCGGAGGGTCTTAAAGCCCGCCCCATCGCGGATGGCGTAGCGCACCCCGGCCTCGTGCTGGGTCTGGAAGAAGTAGACGAAGCTCGGATCGCCCTGATCATCGACGAGCAGCCGCACATAGCGCCCCGCGTCGCCCTCTTGATCGACGATCTCCGAGGCGCCCCAGGCGCCCTCGACGGACCGCTTGAGGTAGCGCAAGGCCGCGCCGTCGCGGTCATAGTAGGCGAGGTGGAGCTGCCCCAGCGCGTCGCGCTTGAGCCGCGCCCAGCGCCCTCGATCCTCGCCGGGGGCGATCACGCCGCCGCGCGGCCCCTTGGGATCATAGACGACGGGCGCGGCGGGGGCGCCGTCGAGGTAGGTCACCGTCAGCGGGGCCTCATCGCCGAGGAGGGAGACGCCCTCCACCAAGACCAGATCCCCATAGCTGCTGTCATAGGCGGCGAACAGCGCTTGGCCCTGCTCATCGATCTGGAGATCGGCGTAGCGGCCAAAGTCATCGGGGATCAACGGAGGGTTGGCGACGCAGGTACACGTTGAGGGGCTGAGATCGCAGCTGAGCGCGGTGTCATCGGCGCCTTGTTGGACGATCCGCGTGTGCCCCTCATCGCAGCTGAGATCGCAGCTGACTGGGCGACAGACGTTGAGATCGGGCAAGCAGGCCTCATCCGCCGCGCAGCGCTGCTGGCAGGGCGTCGCGCGTTGGCAATAGCCGCCTAAGCACCGGCCTGGGCTGCACGCCCGATCATCGACGCAGGCGCGCTGCACGCAGAGGCCCTCCACGCAGGCTTGCAGCGCGTCGTGGCAGCTCTCATCGTCGTGGCAGGCGGAGGCGAGGGGCACGCATTGGCCCGCTTGGCACTCAGCGCGGGGGCAGCACTCGGCGGAGGTGGCGCAGCGCTGCGCCGCGCGGCAAGCGCCATCGACGCAGAGCATATCTCCAGCGCAGTCCGTCGATGCCTGGCAGGCGACCTCCTTGGGGATCGTCTTGCGATCATCGCAGCCAGCCAGGGCGAGGGCCGCCAAAGCGACGGCGATGATCTGGACGGGCGCGGCGCGGCGCCTCATCAGCGCCAGGAGCGGCAGCAGCAGGAGCGCCGCCCAAGGGCCAGGCGCGGGGCGAGGGCCGCTGACGGCGCAGCTCATCGCCGCGGGCGCGCCGATGGGCGCTTCGAGGTCGATCGCCGTCGGATCGATCTCCACCCCCTCCGTGTCCAGGCTCTTGTAGTCATCGCTGTCCACGGCGCGGATCTGGAGGCGCTGGGGGGTCAAGGCGCAAAAGCGGGGCTCTTTGATGGTCAGCGTGCCATCCTCGGCGCGGCGCAGGGGACGCCACGGGCCGCCAGGGAGCCGCCACTGATAGCGCGGATCATCGGCGCCCCGCGCCGAGACCGCCACGCGGGCGATCCCCTCGATGGGATCAAAGCTGAGGGCGCGCGCCTGGGTGCTCACCCGCGCCCGCAGCTTCATCACGCCGCCTCGGCGGAGATCGAGCAGCGCGCTGAGGTAGTCGCCGTTGAGGCCGTCGGCGGCCAGGGCGGTGATGTCGGCTTGAAAGGGGAGGTTGAGGCTGGCGAGCGTGGCATCAAGCGGCAGCTCAAAGCTCATCTGATCGCTGATCAGCGCGGTGCTGGCGAGATCGGTGACGAGCGCCAGCAGCTCGGGGATATGCGCCCCGCCCAGCAGCTCGTTGTACTCCGCCTCGACGCCCACCACCTCGGGCGGCTCCAGCGTCAAGTGCAGCAGGTTATTGGGCAAAGCCTGCACCGCGCCGGTCAGGCGCGCCTCCACCGCGCCGGAGAGCAGCCGGGTCCAGCGCTCCTCCAGCCGCGCGTAGATGGAGAAGCCCAGATCGGCGACGCTGACGGTCACCCCCAGCTGCGGCAGCCCCGCCGTGGGCTCCATCGAGGAGAAGCGCACCCGCAGGGCCGTCTCCGCCGTAAAGCGCGGATCGAGGGTGATCAGGATCGGCCTGGGGCTGTCGGCGAGCTGGGTGAGGCCGGGCAGGATCAAGGACAGCGCGGCGGTGTCAAAGCGCACGCCAGACAGGGCCTGGAGCTGATCGCTGTCGAGGGCGAGGCAGAGCGTGCCGCTGCGGTAGAGCACCCACAGCGCGCGGTTGATCGCCGCGTCGCTCAAAGCCAGCCCCAGGTGCGCCGTGGCGTGAGCGGCGGTGAGGCTCGGGGGCGGGCCAGGCGTAAAGAGCGGCGGCGCTTGGTTGGGCGGCACGCAGGGGTGATCGAAGGTCTCTGCCCCCAGATCTAAGGAGAGCGCCATGGCCTCGCCGGGCGCTTGCCCGTCGCCGCCGAGGATCTCAAAGCCCTCGCGCGCGGGCTGGACGAGAATATCAAAGGGGTGGGCGTCGGCGGCGGTGGGGATGAGCGCCTCCATGATCCGTGGATGCACCCGCGCGCCGATCATCAACGGCTTGTCGAGGAAGCCCGCCATAAAGTCGGCGAAGGCGTCATCGACGAGCGGCCGCAGCATCTCGTTGAGGCGCTCGCTCAGCGCGGCGTAGACGCCCTCGATGATGTGTACGGTGGAGTCCCCCGTGGCGCACATGCTGTCGCAGGCCTCTGGGCTGTCGAGGCACTCCGGCTCCTCTTGGGCCGCCTCCAGATCAAAGCCGAGGTGCTCGACATGGAAGGGCAGCATCTCCAAGCGGGCTTGCAGCTGAGCTTGATCGTCCAAGGCGAGGTGGAGATCGAGCACGAAGTCCGCGTCGATGAGCAGCCCCGTCTCGGCGTCATTGCGCAGGTGACAGGCGATGTCGCCGCCCAGAGACACGCGCACGACGCCGCGCTCGACGCGCATCCGCACCCGCTGGGCGATGATGTGCAGCCGGGTGGGCGCTGACAGCAGCTGGATGTCGAGATCCACCTCGCGCGCGTTAAAGGAGACGACCAGGCCGCTGAGGGCCACGCCCGTCTCGTCATTGCCCGCGTCGATGTCGGGGATCGCCAACTCCACCCAGCCATTGGGGCTGATCGGCATCACCAGCCCGATGAGATCTTCGGCGTGGCTCGTCAGGTAGCGCAGCCCTTGATCGCTGATCTGCGCCTGGAGCGCGTGCTCAACCGTGTTGAGGGGCGTGCGCGCCAGGGTGGGGACCGGCTGACCATCGCAGCCCATGCTCAAGGTGACGCCGTCAGGGGCGAAGAGCGCCGCGCCGAGCAGCAGCATCGCGATTCGCATAAGACCTCTGTGGGGTGGTTTTGGGCGAGAGGATAGCAGAGGTGAGGATCACGCCGGGATGAATCCGCGCCAGGCCAGATCAGCGGGCGACCTGGTTGCGCCCCCGCGCCTTGGCGCGGTAGAGCGCCTTGTCGGCGGCGGCGACGAGGTGCAGCGGCGTGGTGGTCACCGAGGAGAGCCCCGCCACCCCCAGGCTGATGGTCACCTTGATGCGCTGACCGTCAAAGGCGAAGTCCGTCTCCTCGACGATCTGGCGGACCATCTCGCCGAACTTGAGCGCCTCCTCCACCTGCGTCTCAGGCAAGACGATGACAAACTCATCCCCTGCGTAGCGCGCGAACAGCTCCTCACGGCGCATTCGACGGCTGATCTGCTCCGCCATCATCTTCAACGCGTAATCGCCGGTGAGGTGCCCATGTGTGTCATTGATCTGCTTGAAGTGATCAATATCAAAAAAGATTAATGATAATGGACGATTGTGCCTTAAACACCGGCTAATTTCTCTGTCAGTAAATTCTTCGAAATATCGACGATTGTAGATCTGCGTCAGGCCATCAAAAATCGCCATTCTATAGATTTCTTCGTAGTAAGCGGCCTCTACATTTGTGGTTGATAGGAATTTAAAGATTGTATGCCCAACCTTGAGGAGCGCGCCATCATTTAAAGGGCTCTCTTTAATCGAGACACCATTGACATACGTTCCATTGGTGCTGTCAAGGTCAAGGACACGCCAACAACCGGCGACAAAGGCCAGACGTGAATGATCTCTTGATACGCTGTCATCATCCAGCGCGATATCAGCCTTAATATCTCGACCGATTCGATAGGTTGTACCTCGGCTGAGTTGAATTTTATGGCCGATGCGCTTGCCGTGGATCATCACCAGCAGCTCCTCAGAGTCATTGGGCTGGGTGATGTCCCCTTGGAAGACGATCATGGTCTTTGCGGATTTCATAGATCACTTATATTCGATGGATTAGGGGTTTTAAGGGAGGGGCGCCTCACCACCGCCCTTGATCATCTTGACCTGCGCCTCCACCGCCTCATCTTGATGACGCCGCAGATACGCCTCGAAGTGCGCCAGGGCGCGCTCAGGCCGGCCCTCTGATTGATACAGCTCGCCCAGCTGTCGGTGCGCCAAGCTCCACTCAGGATCAACCTCCAGCGCGCGCTCAAAGGCGACCTTGGCCTCCTTGGGATCTTGCGCGGCGAGGAAGATCAAGCCCTCGTTATAGCGAGCATTGGGGAAGCGTGGGGCGATGTCCTCAGCGCGGCGAAAGCACCAAAGCGCGCGGCTGGGATCACCTCGGCGGAGATAGGCGACGCCGAGATCATTGAGCACCCGAGGATCATCGGGGTGGATCTCGGCGGCGCGCTCAAAGTGAAAGACGGCCTGGGAGAGCTGGGCGCGGTTGAGGTGGCTGTGCCCCCGCAGGTAGTGCCACCGGCCCGGCTCGGGCTTGGCGTTGCGCTCAAGCGCCGCTTGACAGCGCTTACAGAAGCGACGCGGGGAGTCATCCAGCGCCTCCAAGGTCGCGTCCTCGCGCATCGCGCAGTGTGGGTTGGGGCAGTGGCCCAGCCCCAGCGTATGTGACACCTCGTGGATGATCACCTTGTAGGCGCGCTCATAGAAGCGGGCGGGGTTCTCCTGCTCCCCCCACCACGCGCCGCGATAGCGCGCCAAAGAGACGATCCCCACGCGATCGACGAGGCTGGCGAGGCCAAAGACGAAGTGGCTCTTGCCCGCCTCGAAGAGATCGCTGTTGGTGATCGCCAAGAGGCCCGCGCCGTCACCGGGCAGCCGCTCAAAGAGCCCCTCTACGATGATGTCCGCGTCGTACTGAAAGCGCCGACGATCCAGCGCCTTGGAGGGCAGCGGGTGGGGCCGCAGCGCGACGCACTGGAGGTGGTGTGTTTGACGAATCGCCTCACAGGTGAAGCGGACATGGGCGGGATCAACCTCCCCCAGCGGCAGCACATAATAAACAGGCTTAGGGCCATCGAGCCCCTTCGGCGCGGTGAGGCTCAGGCCCCCGAGGAGGGTCAGCAGCAGGGCAGCCGAAGAGATCGCTCACCCCCTAGTTGGCGAGGTCTTTGGAGAGGTCGCCTCATTTTTACGCCGAGCCTTCACCCCGTCAATGCCGCGCGTGTTAGGCTCTGGCGAGCTTGAGCGAGGAGAGCATGGACGCGCGCACTTTTTATGCAGAGCTGAAGGCGCTTGAACGCGTTGAGCGGGGCAACCCCGGATCACACCAATCCACTGAGTGTGAAAACTGTTCAAGCTGTATGTTTTGCCACCAATGCCGAGATTGTCATGCGTGTAACTATTGTGAAGGCTGCATACGATGCACTCGACTCACGCACGCACATCAATGTGAGGATTGCCATCAAAGCAGCCAGCTTATTGAGTGTATTCGCTGTTATGACAGCAAATACCTTGTAAAATGCACAGATTGTGATCATTGCACCTATTGTTTTGGCTGTATTGGCCTGACGCGCAAGGAGTTTTACATCCTTAACCGGCCCTATGAGCGCAAGGCCTACTTCGCCACGGTCAAGGCGCTCAAGGCCGCGCTGGGCCTCGCGCCTTGATCATCGCCGCCGCGCGTCGCTTGGCGTGGCGCGCGCTGAGGAGGGCGAGGAGGGCGGCGAGGGCCAGGGCCACGAGGGGTACAGCGATGAGCGGCGCGCGGATCGCGTGGAGGGCGAGGCCCGCCAACCCCAAGAGGAGGAGGGCGGCGAGGGCCTCGATGGCGCCGCCGGGGCGTGGCCCGATCAGCGGCCCTTGATGGGGCGAGGGCCAACGCAGGGCGTGTTGAGCCAGGGCCAGGCCAAGGAGGGCGCCCAGCGCGCCGAGGAGGGCGACCCGCCAGAGCGCCGAGAGCGCCGCCCCCCAGGCATCGCCGCCGAGCCAAGCGGCGCGCAGCAGCGCGGGCCAAGAGATCGAGGCCACGCCCAGCAGCCCCCCCAGCGAGCCCCCCGCCGCGACCCATGCGCTCAGCCACGCGGGCGCATAAGCGCGCGGCTTCACGCCCAGCCCCCCAAGGCGCGCCGCCACAGGCCCGCCAGCCAAGCCTCTAGCGCAGACAAGGACCACATCAGCGCCAGCAGGCTGAGGAGAATCCGCGCTGGCGTGCTCAACGCGGGCGCGGGCTGGCCGCCTCGATGCGCGCCCATCAAGGCCAGCTCTACGCTGAGGTGGCTCAGCCAGGTCGGCGCGCCGAGGAGCAGCGCGGCGTAGAGGAGCGCTGTGCCAGCGGCGCCCATGGGCGCGGGCGTCAGCGCATCTGGCCAAGCCTCAGCGCTCTGGGCTAAGCCCATCAGCCACAGCGCGGGGCCATTGACGCTGAAGAAGATCCCCCACGCCCAGAGCGGCCCCAGGCGCCCCAGGGCGCGCAGACCTTCGCCCCCCAAGGCCATCGAGGCGTAGATGGGCAGGCTGGCCAAGAGCCCGAGGGCCGCGCCGAGGAGCAGCTCGGCGAGGATCAACGCCAGCGGCCCATCGAGGGCCTCGCCGCGCCGCGTCGCCAGGTACACCGCGGCGATCAGCCCCCAAGTCAAGCGCGGCAGGGGGCCGCCGAGGGGGGTCAATAGGGCGGCGCCAAGGGCGCGGGCGGCGATCACATCGCCCCCCAGGCGCGGGCGGCGAAGCGGCGCAGCGCCTCGAAGACCTGGGGGCCGGTGAGGCTGAGGACGATCAAGGCGCTCAGGGCGCGGGCGAGGGGGGTCAGCAGGCCCTCGTGATAGCCCGTCGCGCGGCTCAGCGCGTAGGTGATCAAGCTGGAGAGGCTGGCGGCGAGGGCAAAAGGCAGCAGCGCGGCGAGGAGCAGCCGCAGCCCCTCGCGGATCAAGGTCGCCTCCGCGCTCATCCGGCGAAGCTCATCCGGCGTAGCTCATCGCCAAGCCTCGCGCCAACAAGGCCCAGCCATCGGCGGCGGCGAAGAGGAGCAGCTTGAGCGGGAAGGCGATCAGCGCGGGGGAGGTCAGGTTGAGGCCCGCGATCAAGAGCACGTTGGCGACGAGGAGATCGATGAGCACGAAGGGCAAAAGCAGGAGCGCGGCCATCTCAAAGGCGGCGCGCAGCTCGCTGAGGGTGAAGGCCAAGGCGCGATCGAGGGGATCGGGTGGCCGAATGGCCTGGGCGGGCGCCAGCCGCGCGCTGAGCGTCGCCACCGTCGCGGCGTCGGCCTCGCGGGTCTGGGCGATCAAGAAGCGCTCAACGACGGGCCAAGCCCGCGCCGCGCCGCCCGTCACGCCCTGGAGGGTGGAGAGATCGACAGGCCCGGCGGCGGCGTAGGCCTCTTCGGCGACGGGGCGCATCACCCAGGCGGTCAAGAGGGCGGCGACGCCCGTGGTGACCACGGCGGGGAGCACGCCGGGCTGGGAGAGCCCCCCGCGCAGGGCGCCGAGGAGGATGCTCGCCTTGGTGAAGGCGGTCATGACCACCGCCAAGAGGGGGATGAGGCTGAGGGCGAGGAGGGCCATCACGCCCGTCGGTGGCGCGGGGACGGCCACCTCAAGCAGCGCCAACGGGGTCACTCACCCAGCTCCTTGAGGAGGCTCAGCTGCGCGCGGCCGCCCCCCAGGAGCAGGCGATGGCCGTCCACCTCGACGAGCCAGAGGGCGTGCTGAGCGTCGAGGCGGCGATGGGCGAGGACGCGCAGGGGGGCCTCATCGCCCTCAAGGCGGCGCCGCAGCCAGAGGGTCAGGCCGGTCAAGGCGATGAGGGTCAGGAGGGTGAGGAGCTGGAGCCACATCAACGCGCAGGGGGGAGGATCACTCCTCCTCCTTCTCCTTCTCGCGCTCAGCGATGATCTTGTTGGCGATCATCGAGGGGACCTCCTCATAGCCATAGAAGCGGCGGGTGTGGAAGCCCAGGCCACGGGTCATGGAGCGGATGGCGGCGGCGTAGCCGAACAGCTCCGCCTCGGGGGCGATGGCCTTGATGATCGTGCGATCGCCCATGGTGTCCATGCCCTGGATGCGGCCACGGCGGTTGCTGATGTCGCCGCTGATGTCGCCCATGCTCTCGCTGGGCACGGTGACCTCCAAGAAGAGGACGGGCTCAAGCAGGCAGGGCTTGGCCTTCTCCATGGCCTTGCGGAAGCCCAAGGAGCCAGCGACCTTGAAGGCCATCTCGCTGGAGTCCACGCTGTGATAGCTGCCGAAGAAGCACTCACAGGCGAAGTCAACGACGGGGAAGCCAGCGAGGAAGCCGCGCTCGGCGGACTCACGCACGCCCTTGTCCACGGCGGGGATGAACTTGGAGGGGATCACGCCGCCGACGATGGCGTCAACGAACTCATAGCCCTCACCGCGCTCGCGGGGGCGCAGGCGCAGGTGACAGTCACCGAACTGGCCTTTGCCGCCGGTCTGCTTCTTATGGCGCCCTTGAGCCTCAGCCGTGGCCTTGATCGTCTCGCGATAGGCGATGTGGGGCTCCGCCGTGCTGACGTTGACGTTATAGCGCTCCTTGAGCTTCTCAAACTGCACCTGGAGGTGCAGATCGCCCAAGCCACGGGCGATGGTCTGACGCAGCTCTGAGTCAAAGGCGGCGGAGAAGGTGGGGTCCTCTTGCTTGAGCTTAGCGAGGGCTTGACCCAGCTTATCATCATCCGCGTGCGTCAAGCCGGCGATGGCGATGCGGGTATCGGGGCTGGGGAAGACGATCTGAGCCAGCTGATACTGTGTGCTCTTCGTTGAGATGCTGTTATTGGTGTGGGTGTTGCGCATCTTGGTGATGACGCCGATGTCCCCCGCGTGGAGACGATCCACCTCTAAGCGATTGCGCCCGTGAGGGATGGAGAGGTGGCTAAACTTCTCCACCGTGGAGGTGTCGGTGTTATAGACCTCATCGCCGTTGCTGACGGCGCCGGACATCACCTTGAAGTAGCTCAGCTCGCCGACGTGGCTCTCAATGCTGGTCTTGAAGACGAGGGCGGTGAAGTCTGCCTCATCCTTGGCCTCCAGCGTGACCTCTTCGCCGTCCTTGGTCGCGACCTCAACGCGGCTGGTCGGATCGGGCATAAACTCGATGATGGCCTGCATCAGCTGCTGGGTGCCGTAGGTGGTGATGGAGGAGCCACAGATGACGGGCACGATATCACCGCTGAGGATCGCCTTGGACAGCCCCTTGATGAGCTGCTCACGGGTCAGGCTGCCCTCCTCAAAGAAGACATCCAAGAGCGCCTCATCGGTCTCGGCGACGGACTCTTGCAGCTCTGAGAGCTGTGTCTCAAAGGCCTCTTGGAGCGCGTCGGGGATCGGATCGCGGCTGAACTCGCCCTTGGCGCCGTCGAAGTGATGCGCCTCGCCGTCGAGGAGGTCCAAGACGCCCTTAAAGCCCTCGCCGTGGCCCATCGGCACCTGCAAGGGGAGGAACTTGGTGTTCTTGCCCAGGCTCTCGCTGACGCTCTGCCAAGCGCTCTCAAAGTCCGCGCCGTCTTTATCCATGCGGGAGATAAAGAGCATACGTGGCAGGCCGCACTTATCGAGCCGCTCCCAGACCTGCTGGGTGCCGATCTCCATCCCCGCTTGGGCGTTGATCACCACGAGGCCCGCGCTGGCGACGCGCATGGCCGCATCAACCTCACCGAAGAAGTCAAGGTATCCAGGGGTGTCGAGGAGGTTGATCTTGTACCGCTTCCACTCCGCGAAGGCGGGGGTGCAGTACATCGACATCTCGTGGCTCTTCTCTTCGGGGCGATACATGCTGATGGAGGATTGCTCATCCACCTTGCCGTGCCTCGCGTTGGTCCCAGAGACAAATGAAAGGGCGTCGATGAGGCTGGTCTTGCCGCAGCCTCCATGACCGACGACCACCACGTTGCGAATGAGATCCGTTGTAAATTCTTTTGCGGAGGCCATGGTGGTGTCCTTCTCGGTTGAGCGGAGGGCTCGACGCCGGGCGATCTGCTCAATCGATCCTCTCGTTTGGTGTGGAGATCGTTGAACTCACGCTCGCGCGGGCGCGCCGAGTGGCCCTCGGGTTTGATCTTCTCGCGCGGGAGAAACCTACGACGCACGCCCCGCGCTTTTCCAGACTTTTCGGAGGATTTTACGCGGATCTCCGCGCCGAAACGGGGGGCGAGGCGGCCTCCCTAGACCACATCCCGTTGACCCGCCTTCGCCGTGAGGATTTCACCCTCATGCGCGAAGTCGTCGGGGTAATGAACGAGGCGCATACGGGCACGCAAAGACGCATCAAGCCCCTTTAAAGACTGATACGCCGTGTGTGTACCGTAATTTGTCTCATGAAAGATCAAATTGGCCTCACTCAGCCACTCAATCAGGCTTAGATCAAAAGTTGTGTCCGCGCTATAGCCGAGACAGCGGCCTTGCTCATATATTTTGACAGCGGTTGTGGGGATATGATGAATCGTCTCACGCAGCTCGATCTCAAGGCCATTCAAAGCGTAGCGCGCACCAGGTTGAAGCGCGATGGGCTCAAAATAATCCTCGAAGCGCATCTGAACCCAGGCACCATCGGCGCGTCGCAGGCGCTCCATGGACACGGCGAGGTGTCGAGGCCACAGCGCGTCGAGCACCGCAGGGCAGGCGATGATCTTGAGCCGCTGCTTAAGCACGAAGTAGTTGAAGAAGGCGAAGCTCTCCAGCCCAGAGACGTGATCTCCGTGGAGGTGCGTCAAGATCACGCCCGCGAAGCGCCGCGCAGAGAGATCCGCCGCGTGGAGCATCCGTCGCATGGGGTGGGGGCAGTCGATCAGCAGATCAACGCCGTCGCTGAGGACCGCGAAGCTGGTGCTGTAGTGGCGCTCGCTGAAGGCGTCGCCGACGCCCAAGGGCACGCAGATCATGCCTTGATTTGACCCAGGAGGTTGACCTCACGGGTCTCTCTTTGATCGGCGTTGGCCTGGGCGCGGGCGCGGGCTAAGAGCTGATCGATCTCCTCATCGAGGCGGATCGGCGTCAGCCGCAGGAGGGCCTCGGCCTCATCCCCCAGGAGGGCGCGGGCGGCGGCGCGCGCGTCCTCAAGCTGAGAGGTGGCCTGATCCATCTCTTGGCGCAGGGCCAAGCGCGCCTGATTGACCCGCTCATTAAACACGCGCTGCGCCTCACGCGCCGCCTCAAGCTGCGCGGCGGCCTCGCGGATCGCCGCCTCCAGCTGGGCCTTCTCGCCCTCGGCGAGCTTGCGCTCCTCGGGGCTCAGCGGGCCCTTGGCCAGCCGCTTACGCACGCGCTCGTTGAAGACGCGCTGGGCGACGCGGCCCGCCTCAAGGGCCTGGGTGGCCTCACGCACGCGCAGCTCTACGCTGGCCTTGTCGATCTCAAAGCGCTTGCGGGCGTCCCCGCTGAGGCGCCGCTGGGCGACATAGTTATCCTTGGCCCCGCGCAAGGCGTCCTCCACCTGGACGCGCAGGGCGCGGCGCTGATCCTCATCGGCGCGCTGGCGCTCCAAAAGCTCGCGGCCTTGGATGGCCTCCTCGCCCAGCTGTTGGCGGGCCGCCTCCAAGCGCCGCTCCTCTTCATGCAGGGCCTCGCGGGTGCTGGCGAGCACCTCGGTCATGCGGCTGAGCTGCTGCTCCAGGGCCTGGTGCTTGCTCAACATCGCGTCGCCCTCCTCCTCCAGGCTCTCCTTGAGGCTGGCGGCGGTGGCCCGCTCAGCCTCCAGATCGCGCAGGGCCTCCTTGAGCCCCTCGCAGCGCTCATTGAGGGCGTCGCGGGTGGCCTCCAGGCGGGTGACCTCCTCAACGATGTCGCCCGCCTGGGCGGAGAGGGCCTCGCGCTTCTCCTTGATCGCCGCGTCCAGCTCCGCCTCACGGGCCTTGAGGGCCTCGACCTGACCTTGACGCCGCTTGATCTGCGCGATGGCGCCGTCGTGGGCGGCCTTAAACTCCTTGAGGCGCGCCCGCTGAGCGCGCAGCTGCGCCTCCAGCCCGTCGCGCTCATCGGCCAGGGCCGCCAGGGCCGCCTCGATCTCGCGGCGCGTGGCGTTGCGGCGCGAGAGGGCCTCGCTGTGGGCGGCCTCCGCCGCCATCCGCTCTTGGGCCAGGGCGTCGAGGCTGGCCTGATGCGTGGCCTTCGCCGCCTCCAGGGCCTCGCGGGCGGCCGCCGTGGCGGCGTGAAGGGCGTCGCGCTCGGCTTGGGCCGCCTCAAAGGCCGCGCGCAGCTCATCGTGCTCCACCTTGAGCGCGCTGAGGGCCTCCGCCTCCTGTGTCAGCGCCTCAACCTCACCGCGCAAACGGCCCCGCTCGGCCTCCAGGGCCGCGCGCTCCTCCTCGGCCACCGACAGCGCCTCGTTCAAGGCCGCCTCACGGGCCTCCAGCGCCGCCACGGAGGCGGCGAGGGCGGCGGTGGCCTCGGCCTCGCGGCTGTCCAAGGCCGACTCCAGGGCCTCCAGCGCCGCTTGACGGGCGTTGAGGCGCTCATCCAGCTCGGCGAGGCTCGCCTGCGCCTCCGCCTGGGCCTGCGTGATCGTCATCGCCTCGGCCTTGAGGGCCTCAACTCGGGCCGCCTCCGCCGCCGCCGTCGTCTCCGCCGCCGCCAGATCCGCCTCCACCGCCGCCAAGGCCGCGCGGCGCGCCTCCAGCTCGGGGGCTAAGCCCGCCATCTGCGCGTTGATCTCACGTTGGCGCTGATCCAGGCCGTCCAGCTCAAGGGTGAGCGCCTCGCGGCGCGCCTCGACGCGGGCCTCAAAGGCCTCAAAGGCGTCGCGCTCCTCGCGGATCTCTGAGAGGCGCGCCTCACCTTGGGCGATGAGCACCATCTGCGCCCGCGCCTTCTCCTCAGCGTTGAGGACCTCCTCCTCAAGCTGGCCGAGCTGGGCGTGGGCGGCCTCGACGCGGGCCTCCATCTCCCCCAGGGCGCGGCTCGCCTCGCGCTGCGACTCATCGAGGGCCTCCAAGGCCGCCTCCGCCGCCAGCCGTTGGCTCTGGATCGTCCTGCGGCGGGCCTCGACCTCGGCCTTGGCCGCCTCCACCTCGGAGAGCGAGGCCTCCAGCTGCAGCAGGGCCTCGCCGCGCTCTAACAGCTGCGCGTCGAGATCGGCGCGGCGCTCCTCATCGGCCTTGAGCGCGGCGCGGCGCGGCGCGGCGTCG
>JAHJCH010000326.1 GCA_018813065.1 Myxococcota bacterium | reverse complement strand
GCCCGAGGCGCCCGCCCCCGCGCGCCGCCCGCTGACCCCCCGCCCCGCCCTCGACGCCGCGCGGCGGATCGCGCCGATCTTGGACAGGGCCAAGCTCATCAACCTCAGCGCCGCGCGGGTGCTCGATGAGCGAGGCTGCGTCATCGCCAGCACCGGCAGCCAGCTCGGCGAGTGCCTCTATCATCTCCCCGAGGTCAGCGCCGCGCTCAAGGGCCGCTACAGCGCCGTGGCGCGCCACCGCTACAGCGATGAGCCGCCGCCGCCGGTCACCAGCATCAGCCGACGGGGGCACCTGCGGGTGTTTACGGCCATGCCCGTGCTGCGCGACGGCGCCGTCATCGGGGTGGTGCGCATGTCGCGCACGGCCCTCTCGCCCCTGGAGGCTCTCTGGGAGCACCGCCGCGCGCTGCTGTGGGCGCTGATCGCCTCGCTGCTCTTTACCGGCGCGCTGACCCTGTGGCTCTCCCGCGTCATCGCCCGCCCTGTGCGTGAGATCACGCGCGCCGCCCAGGCCGTGGCCAAGGGCGCGCGGCGGCGGCCGCTGCCCGAGGGGCGCGTCTTCGCCGAGGTCTATGATCTCAGCGCCGCCCTCGATGAGATGACCCACCTGCTCCAGGAGCGCGCGGCGTACATCGCCGAGTTCGCCGCCAACGCCAGCCATGAGCTCAAGACCCCCATCGCCGGGATCAAGGGCGCCGTGGAGCTCTTGCGCGACATGGGCGAGGGCATGGATGAGGCCCAGCGGCGGCGCTTCCTCGACAACATCAACGCGGGCGCCGAGCGCATGGAGCGCCTCGTCCGCCGCTTGCTGCGGCTGGCGCGGATCGAACACGGCGCGGCCCCCGAGGCGCCCCTGATTTGGCGCCCTGTCGTTGAGGCGCTGGCGGACGATCCCCGGATCACGCTCACGATCGCCGCCGATCTCCCCCCAAAGCTGCCGATCCACGCCGAGCACCTCGAAGACGCCTTGAGCAACCTGATCACCAACGCGCTCAAGGCCGGGCCGCCGGTCATCGTCGAGGTGGAGGCGCGCCGCGCCACAGGTGGTGTCCTCTTTCGGGTCCGCGATCACGGCCCAGGCATCAGCGAGAAGAACCGCGCGCGGATCTTTGATCGCTTCTTCACCACGCGGCGCGATGACGGCGGCACAGGCCTGGGCCTCTCCATCGTCCGCGCCATCGCCCGCCTCTATGACGGCGAGATCACCTTTATCAGCGGCCCCAGCGGCAGCACGTTCACCCTGGTCCTCAACCCCTCCCCGTCCGAAGGAGAAGCACGCACATGAGAAGCACCGACGTCGATTTGCCACGCGCCGCCGATCTCCCCCAGTGGACCCAGCAGCTCAAGGATCGCTACCTCAAGACCAACACGGGGCAGTTCATCCTCCACGGCAACGTCCATGATCTGATCTTCAGCGGTGGCCGCGCCTGGGCGTTGCCGGAGTTCCTCAGCGCCTTCTTCCGCCCCAGCGACAAGCTCGTCGTCCACTACGATCCAGGCCGAGGCATCTCCTTCCCCGATGACGCCAGCGCCGCGCGGGCGGGGCGGGCCTTGGCGCGTGAGGGGATGCTCTCGCGGGCCAAGCTGCTGCCCAAGGGCGATGACACGCCTGATCTGATCGTCGCCCGCCGCGTCGAGGCGGAGATCGCCGGGGAGCGGGCGCCGGAGGTCGCCTTGGAGATCATCGAGGCGCTGCTGGCGGCGCCGCGCCTGCCCGTGGCCCTGATCATCCACTACGCCGAGCTGATCGCCCCCGATGGGCCGCCCTCATCCCTGAGCTTCTACGATCGCACGGCGGGGGCGCGGCTGCACCGCTGGAGCATGGCCCATGAGATCGTCAAGGGCGACAACCTGGTCTTGATGCTCACCAGCGCGCTGCCTGATCTCTCACGGCGCCTCAGCCGCAACCCCCAGGTCTTGGCGCTGCGCGTGCCGCTGCCTGATCCGATGACGCGAGCGCGCTTCATCGCCTCGATCCACGCAGGCCTTGATCCTGAGCGCGGCGCGGAGCTGACGCGGATCACCGCCGGGCTTCAGCTGCGCCAGATCCAAGAGATCCTCGCCGTCAAGGCCACGGGGGGGCTGACGTTTGACAAGGCGCAGGCGCCCATCGAGGCCATCTCCGCGCGCAAGAAGGAGATCTTGGAGCAGGAGTGCGCGGGGCTCATCGAGGTCATCGAGCCCACGCATGGCTTTGAGCACGTCGGCGGGCATGAGCACATCAAGGCGGCGCTGACGCGGATCGCGGCGCACATCAAGGCGGGGCGGACGCGCCAGGTGCCGATGGGCGTGCTCTTCGTGGGGCCGATGGGCACGGGCAAGAGCTTCCTCGGCGAGGCCTTCGCCCGCTCCAGCGGGCTGGCCTGCATCCGGCTCAAGAACTTCCGCGATAAGTGGGTGGGCAGCACCGAGGCCAACCTGGAAAAAGTGCTCGATGTCATCGAGGGCCTGGGGCAGATCCTGGTGCTCATCGACGAGGGCGACCGCGCCATGGGCGGCGGCGACAGCGACGGCGGGGTCAACAGCCGGGTGATGGCGCGGCTCAAGGAGTTTATGAGCGATCCCACGCACCGTGGGCGGATCATCTTCGTGATGATGACCAATCGGCCCGACAAGCTGGACGTGGACATGAAGCGGCCTGGGCGTTTTGACCTCAAGATCCCCTTCTTCCCGCCCAAGGACGCCGCCGAGCGGGCGCAGATCGTCCACGCGGTGATGCGCCGCCATGAGATCCCCCACGCCCTGACCGACGAGGCGCTCTTGGCGCAGCTTGAGCCGCTGGAGGGCTACGCGGCGGCGGATCTGGAGGCGCTGACGCTGCTGGCCTATGACGATCTGGAGAGCGCGGGGGGGGCGGCGCTGACGGCGGCCCACATCGAGGCGGCGGCGCGCGACTTTATGCCCACGCGTGACGTGGAGATGATGCGCTACATGGAGCTGCTGGCGGTGCATGAGACCAGCAACCGCCGTCTCCTGCCGCCGCGCTTTAAGGACATCGAGGTCGCGGCGCTCAACGAGGCGCTGAGCGAGGCGCGGCGGCGCCTCCAAGGGCGCGCGGCGCACGCGCTGGTCTAGGCGACGAGGCGAGGCGACGCCCCCAAGGGCTGCCCTCAGCCCTCGACCTCCTGGTGTGGCTCAAACCGCGCCGCCAGCGCCGCCATCTCCGGCCCGCCCCAGCGCAGCACCCAGGGCCGCAGCGCCTCATTGAAGGCCGCCATGGCCTCCTTGGGCCGCTCAAAGTCATCGGCCTCCACCAGCGCCTCCCAGCTGTGCCCCAGCAGGGCCTTGCGGATCAGCAGGCGGCGGGTCAAGGGCGTCAGCGTGGCGAACTCTGGGCTCTGGGCCATCGCCGTGACCAAGGCGCGCGTCGCCCACGCCGTCAAGGCGAAGCCGCGCCCCCCAAAGGCGCAGGCGACCAAGTCGCGCCAGGTCGCCGCGTCCAGCGCCGGTGGGGTGTCTGCGGGCTCGCGCATCAGCGCCTCGACCAGCGCCGGCTCCATATCGGGCATCACCAAGGTCAGGGCGTCGGGCAGCCCCGCCAGGAAGCGCGCCCGCGCGCCGTCGAGGAGGGCATGGGCGCGGGCCGAGAGGGGCTTGATCACCACCACGGCGCGCTCCCCCGTGCTCTTGCCCCGCTGGACACCGACGCGGATCGGCGTCAGGCCTTGGCGTGTCCAAAAGCGCAAGAGTTGGGGGGTGGCGCCGAAGACCGAGCCCAGGTAGTCGATGCCCGCCCGCTCGGCGAAGCGCGTAATGCCCTCCAGCAAGCGCCCGCCGAGCCCCCGCGCCTGCACGGCGGGGTGGATGGCGACGCGGATCACCCGCAGGGCGCGCTGCATCGGCGCTTGTTCGAGGCCGAGGTGGGCGGAGAGCGTCTCGGGGAGCAGGTGGCCTCGGGGGCGGCGACGGCCTTCAAAGATCGCCGCGCTGAGGCCCTCGCTGAGCCCGCCCTCACGCCCCAGGAGCGCCGCGCCGACGACGAGCCCCCGCCAGGTCAGGGCGAAGACCTCCATATGCCCGGCGTCGAGCAGGCGCTCCAGATCGGCGGGGCTGGTGCGGTAGTGGGCCATCACCAAGAGCCCGAAGAGGGCGCGCAGCTTAGGCTCATCCTCGGCCAGCGCGGCCACGTCCAAGCGCTCGACGACGCAGGCCTCGGCCTCGGCGGCGCGCACCGCCTCATCCTCGGCGGCGCTGGCGTCGAGGAGCAGCAGATCAAACATCAGCCGCTCAAGGGGATCGCCCTCCGCCCAGCGGATCGGCGCGCTGAGCTGCACGGCGCGCGCGCCGGCGCCGTGGCGCGTGAGGGCCTCTTGAAAGCGCAAGGCGAAGCCGCGCCCTGTGCCCTCATAGCCGTGAACCGTGGTGGCGAAGGCCACGCGCGCGTGACGCTGGAGGATCCGCTCCAGGATGGGGATGGGCAGCGCGGCGGCCTCATCGACGAAGACCACATCGGCCTCATGGGGCTCGGCGAGGAGCTGGCCTGGCGGGACAAAGCGCAGCGCCCCGGCGCCCATCGAGAGCGTGTTGCCCTCGATGGGCTGCCCTGTCAGCTGCGCGGCGCGCTCAAAGACCGGCTCAACGGCGGCGCGATGCGGCGCGGTGAGGAGCACCCGCTGCCCCTTCTTGACCAGGTAGCCCGCCGCGATCCCCAGGGCCGAGGACTTGCCCCGGCCTCGGTCCGAGGTCAGCACCGCCGGGCGACGCTTACGCCCCTTGGCCACCTTGAGCAGCGTCGCCACCGCGCGCATCTGATCATCCGTCCGGCAGAAGGCGTCGATCGGGGGTGTCGGCGCGAGCGCCCCCTCGGGGCTGGGCGCCTCGGGCAGCGGCGCATCTGGGGTCAAGACCAGCGCCGCGCGCGTCAACATCTGACGCAGCCGCTGGGGGAACCGGGCGGTGGGCGGCGGGCCGCCGCTGGAGGCCAAGCGCGTCACGCGCGTCGGCTGCGCGCCCCAGCGCGTGGGCAGGAGGAAGATCATCAGCCCGCCGCCACGGACGGTGCCCGACAGCGCGCCGAGGACGTTGGGGTTGACGTCCTCATGAAGGTCGATGATCAGGTGATCTGTGGAGGTGCCCAGCTCCGCGCGGGCCAGGCTGAGGAGATCCTCCGCCGAGTCAAACGCGCGCCGCCCCACCGAGGGCGTCAGCAGCGCCGCGACGGCTTGGCCCCAGGCCTGAGGCCCGATCAAGGCCACCGCCTGTCGGTGCTGCTTGCGCGTCGCCGCCGCCCGCAGGGCCTCGCCCAGCGCGTGTAGCCCAGGCGCGTCCAGCGTGGGGGCCGACGCCGCGCCGCTCGCTTGGACGCCCCCTGGAGGTTCGCCCTCACCGCGCCCGATCGGCGGCTCAAGGCGGGGTGTCTTCATGACGCTCTCCACCAAAAAATGAAGCCCAAGATCAGCCCCCCCAAGAGCAGCCCGCCGCCCAGCGCGGGCAGATGACAGCTCAGGCCCGCGCCGAGGAGCGTGGTGAGGCTGGCGAGCATGGGCGGCGCGATCTGAAGCGCTGTCAGGCCCGTGCGGCGCCGCCCGAGAACCGGCGTTTTCGGTGTTTGTGGAATGATTTCAAGTTGTTGAGTGGCTGTTTCTTGAGGCGTGTCGCTCAAGGTCGCCGCCATCGAGCGCGCGGCGCGGCGCGCCAAGGCCGCCTCAAGCTCATCCAGATCGGCGGGCCGCGCCTGGGGGGCGCTGGCGAGGCGACGGGCGGCGCGGATCAG
>JAHJCH010000325.1 GCA_018813065.1 Myxococcota bacterium | reverse complement strand
TGCGCGCGGGGGAGGCCAGCGCCTGGATCAGCGGCGCGGCGGCGGGGGCGCCGATCTTGAGCAGGCTCGCCTGCCCTCGACGCCACCGCGGCCCGTCGAGGGCGGCGACGGCCTCGCGGATCTGCGCGGCGAGATCGGGCAGGCTGGCGAGCGGATCGGCGAGGGTGTCGAGGTAGATCTCAGAGAGGCAGACGCCCGCTTGGCCCCGGTTGCCGTGCGTCTCTTCGATGAGGATCTTCAGCGCGCGGCCCGCCAGCGGGGGCTCGATCTCCGCCGCTTGGTGGTAACGGCGGTCTTTGAAGATCAGGGTGCGCCGCCCTTGCTCGGTCACCAGCGTCAGCTTGGCCGGGCGGGCGCACTGGCTGAAGGTGTCACGATCGCGGGCGTTGCCTGGCACAAACTGGAGCCCTGAGAGGTAATGCACTTGATCAAACTTGAGCGTGATCCAGGCGCCAGCGCGCTCTTGAGCTACGCTGCCCCAGGCAGACCAGTCGCGGCGATCAGTGAGGTGCTCAGGCTTAAAGACGGCGCGCTTGCCTTCACGAAACGCGCTGGTGGAGGAGACCTCTACGCCGGTGATCGCCTCGGCGCTCAGGCGCGTCGAGGGCGTCGCTGCTGCGCTGGCGGCGCATAAAATAAAGAGTGATGTTTTTGTAAAAAGACCCATGACGCGCTCCTTTCTCTTGCCTCTATCGGAGCGCGGCGGCGCTGAACGCTGGCCTGGGTCGTTTCCGACTCTTGATCGCGGGCGCGCGCCCTGGGCGCCTCAGTGGAAGTCGTGGCGGAGCGTCAGCGTGAGGTGCCAAATGGCCCCGCCCGCCCGCAGATCCCCCACGGCATCCTCGGGATCATCCTTGTTGGCCTCGCGCGCCTCCACCTGGCTCAGCTGCGCGGCGAGATCGATGGTGATCGGCGCCTCATGCATCGCCAGGGGATCGGGGAAGCTGTAGCCCACGCCCAGGCCGATCTGGTGGGTGTCGGCGTCGAGGAAGTTGGTGTAGGAGGTCTGCGCTGGCAGCGGCGTGGGCAGGAAGGCGTAGCCCGCGCGCAGCGCCAAGGCCCCCCGCTGGTGCTCGACGCCGATGTGTGGGCTCAGCGTGTCCTCCGCGCCCAGATCATAGACGTCGCTGCGGTTCTCCACCGGCTCCAAGCCCAGCTCGTCGAAGCTGAGGAGCATGTAGAAGGCGGCGGTGGGCTTGGGCGCTTGGCTCCAGCGCGCCCAGACGGCGTCAAAGGCCAACAGCCAGGCGGGCGTTGGCCGCCAGCTGAGGCCCAGCGTGTACTGCTGCGGCGTGTAGGTGGAGGTGCCCTCCATCTCCGTCTCAATCAGACCCACGCCGTCGATGTAGATCCGGTTGAAGATGCGGTAGTCCAGCGCCAAGGCGTCGCGGAAGGTCAGCGCCACGCGCAGCTGATCCGTGGGGCGGGCGTCGAGGCCCACTGAGAGGGCGCTGGCGGTGCCGATCTCGACGTTCATGTCCTTGCGCGTGAAGCGCAGGTTGAGGGGATCGAGGTCCATCTCGGCGCTGCCGTCGAGGCTGTTGAGGTACTGATAGCCCACGCCCAAGGAGAAGCGCGGGTGCAGCTCATAGGCGACGGCGGCGGCGACGATGAGCTTGTCGGGGAGCGACTGGTAACGATAAAAGTACGGCGCGCGCACATCCATCGACTCGACGCGGGTGACATGGACCGCAGGGACGTAGGCGCCGATCCCCAGCGCGAAGCGATCTTGGACCAAGCCGCCGAGGGGGAAGAGCAGCCCCAGGTTGAGCCCCGCGTTGGGCTGAGGCAGCACCTCCCCCCCCCCATACGCCTTGGGCTTGGACCGCTCAATGTAGAGATCAGGGCTGATGAGGTGAAACCCCACCCCCACATGCGGGCTCTTGCGGTAGGTCAGCGCCCCAGGGTTGTAGTGCGTGGCCGTGTAGTCCTCTGAGGCCGCCGCCGCCGCGTTGCCCATGGCCGCCGCCCGCGCGCCGTAGCCATAGGTGTCAAACAGGCTCGCGCGCGCTGGCGTGCTGAGCGCGACGCCGAGGAGCGCGGCGGTGGAGAGCAGGGTTAATCTCATCGCGAAAGAGATCCCAGGGCTTGAGCGTTGTGTGGGCAATCTATCACGCCGCCCATCAGAGAACGACGCCTTGGGTTGATGAGCGCTCGCCCCAGGCGCGCCGCGCGTGGCATCTTGCAGCGCACGGCGCCCCAGGGCGCTCTTGAGAGGAGAACATATGCTCGCGTTATTTTCGCTCCTATGGCTCGCCGCCCCCGCGCCAAGCGCGCCAAGCGCTCAAGAGGCGGCGCTGCAGCGGGTCGCCCTCAACGCCTTGGCGCAGGTGGAGGCGTGGCGAGGCCAGAAGCTCAGCCGCCCGCTCAAGATGGGGGTCAAGGACAAGGCCGAGATCACCGCCTTTATCCGCGAGCGCCTCAAGGATGAGTACGGCCCCGTCAAGGTGGAGGCCGAGGGCGCGCTCTTAAAGCTCCAGGGGCTCTTACCTGAGGCGCTGGACTACCAAGGCTTTATCACCAGCCTGCTCACCGAGCAGGTGGCCGGCTTCTATGATCACACCCGCCAAGAGCTGCACATCGCCGACTGGCTGCCCGGCTTTATGCAGGCGCCTATCTTGGCCCATGAGATCCTCCACGCCATCCAAGATGACAAGTGGGGGGCGGGCAAGCTCATCGACTCCAAGGTCTACTCTCACGATCAGGTCTTGGCCCACGCCGCGCTGCTGGAGGGCGACGCCACCCTCCTGACCTTTAACTACCCGCGCAAGTCCATCGACCCCGACGCCGAGGACGTGGCCACCTCGCCGGTGATGGTCAAGATGCTGGCCGCCAGCCTGCCCTTACAGATGTCGAGCCCTCAGTTCCCGGTCATGGCCTCGGCGCCGGACTACCTCAAGCAGTCGCTGATCTTTCCCTATCAGCAGGGGATGTTGTTCGTCAGCGCCGTGCGCAACAGCGGCGTGACCCTCGCGGAGCTGCCCAAGGTCTACCAAGACCCCCCCAGCAGCACAGAGCAGATCCTTCACCCGGAGCGCTACCTCACCCGCGATCACCCCAGCCTCGTCAAGCTCCACCCGCTGGCCGAGGGGCGGGCGCGGCCCTGGGCGGAGACCGCCGGGGAGTTTCACCTGCGCCAGCTCTTGCTCAGCGGCTTGCCTCAGCTGGAGGCCGAGGCGGCGGCGACGGGCTGGGATGGGGATCAAACGGCGCTGGAGCGCTGGGGTGAGCGCAGCGCGGCGGTGACGCTCTCGGTCTGGGACAGCGAGGCCCAGGCGGGCGCCTTTGAGGCGGCGCTGCTGAAGGTGATGGCGGCGCGCCAGGCGCCCAAGCCCAGCTTGGTGACGCAGCGGCGCGGGGATGTCCTGGCCTTCGCCTTCGCCGCCGAGGCCAGCGACGCCGAGGCGGCGGTCAAGGCGGCCTTAGATCACGGCGTGGTGACGCGCCGCTGAGCCCGACGCCCCCAGGCAGGGCTGGGCGCGCGCCAGGCACGCACGCCGCTTGGGCCGAGCGCCTCGGGGGCGGGCTTGGCGTGGCTCAAGATCAGGCGCAGTGGGGCGCGAAGCGCCGCTTGGGGGGGCGTCAGCGCTTGGGGGGGCGTCGGCGCTTGGGGGGGCGTCGGCGCGCGGCGGTGTCGGCGCATGAGGCGCTGTCCGCCAGCATGGCGGCGACCAAAGGCGGCGGCGGCGGTGCGCCGCGCTTGATGGATGATGCCCCCCTCACGCTCGCTGCTTTGATGCTTCATCTGCGCCTCCCAAGGCCCCATCGACGCGCGGCGCGGCGCGGCTCAACGCGCGGCGCGCGCCTGACCCATCTGGGTTTACGCAGACTCCCCGGCGCCGCCTTGGCGATAACCCTCCAGGTCAACGCTGACCCAGCGATAGCCCGCCGCGCGCCCCGCCGCCAGCAGCCCCGCCCGCAGGGCCGGTGAGGCCCACAGGCGCGCCCGCTCCACCTCGCCCAGCTCAAAGCGCACGCCCGCGCCCAGATCCCGCGCGCGGATCAGCGCCTTGCCCGCCTCGGGGTTGAGCCCCAAGCCCCGCGCCGCCGCCTCCGCCGCGCCGACGCGAGCGAGGATCTCCAAGGTCACGATCTGCCCGCGCGGCACACGGCTGGCGAGGCAGGCGTCGGCGGGATCATCCCAGCTGGGCAGGCCCAGGCGCCGCGCCGTGGCGCGCACGAGGGCCTTGTCAAAGCCCACCTCCAGCAGCGGCGCCAGGACGCCGCGCAGGGGGGCGGCGCGCATCCCAGGGCGATCATCGCCCAGATCATCGGTGATGGCGCCGTAGCACAGCGGCCCCAGCCCCTCGGCCTCGGCGTAGGCCACGGCGCGCTGGAAGACGTGATCACGGCAGTGAAAGCAGCGATCCCCTTGGTTGGCGATGTAGGCGGGGAGTCGCAGCTCGTCGGTGTGGATCTCGATCTGACGGGCGCCGATCAGGGCGGCGATCTCCACGGCGCGGGCGCGAGCGGCGGCGCTGAGGCTGGGGGAGACGGCGGTGAGGGCGGTGACGGCCTCCACGCCCAGCGCATCGACGGCGCATTTAAGCAGAAGCGCGCTATCCACCCCGCCGGAGAAGGCCACGGCGAGGCGTGGGCGCGGACGCAGCCAGGCGTCGAGGCGCGCCAGCGCGGCGTCGATCAGCGCAGCGTCGATCAGCGCGGCGTCGATCAGCGCCCCGCCCCCTCGATCTCGGCCTGTAGGAGCGCCAAGCTGCGATCCGCCAAGCGGCGCTTGGCGTCGGCCTCGTCCACCGCCGTCTGCGCCTCGTTGAGCGCCTCGGCCAAGAGCCCCTCAAGCCGGGTGTGGCTCTTGAGCATGGCCTCAAGCTCAACCTGATAGGCGTCGCGCAGCTTCAGCTCGGCGTCGAGGCGGCCCATCTCCTCCTCGGCGGAGGTCTGCTCCAGGCGGGCCTTGGCCGCCTCGCGCTCGGCGATCGCCAGCGCCTCGCGTTGGGCGCTGAGGTGCTCAAAGGCCAGCTTGGCGTTGTCCTCGATCTGCGCCAAGCGCCGCCGCTCCTCCTCGCGCAGCAGCCGCTCTGCGGCCAGGGCCTGCTCCAACGCCGCGACCCGCCCCGCCTCGGGGGCGGGCGGGGGGGCGATGATCTGCGGACGAGAGGCCGCCTCTTGGCGGGCCTTGAGCTGCGCCAGGGCCTGCTGCGCCTTGCGCTGGCCCCGCTCAGCCTCGGACAGCCGCATCATCATGGTGCCAAAGAGCTTGGTCTTCTCCTCGCGGCGCTTGGCCTCCAAGGCGACCGCCTCGGCGGCGGCCTGTAGGAAGCCCGCGCGCACGCTGGGATCGTCCATCGGCGGGGCGACGGCGCCCTGAGGCCAGTCCGTCAGCGCCTCAAGGGCCTTGAGGTGATGGGCGATCACCTCGCGGGCGGCCTCGCGGGCGGCCTCGCGGGCGGCCAGCAGCGCCCCTTGCTCCTCGGCGGGGCTCTCCACCTCACGCAGCCGCGCTTGCAGGCCCTGGATCTCCTGGCTCATCTCCTCGCGCACCCGCGCAAAGGTGCTCTCGACCTGGCTGACGCGCTTATCGGCCACGCGGCGCTCCGCCAGCTCAGCGTGCTGCGCCTCCAAGGCTTCCTCCAGCCGCTGAATCTCGGCCTTGCTGGCGCTGATCACCTCGCCGCGCTCCGCTAAGGCGCCTTGACGCGCCTCGGCGATCTGCTCGAGATCGGCCAGCTCCGCGCGCAGCGACGACGCCGCCCGATCCAGCGCCTCGATCTGCGCACGCGCGGCGGCGAGATCTGCGGCGAGATCAAGCGCGGTGACCTTGAGCGTCGCCGCCTCCGCCCGCGCGGCCTCAAGGGCTTGGTTGCCCTCAACGCGGCCCCGCTCGGCGACCTCATAAGCCGCCTGTGTGCGCTCCAAGGCCGCCCGCAGCTCAGGATCTTCCTTGGGGGCGGGCTCAAAGGCGCGGCTCAACGCCAAGCTCGGCGGCGGGCTCTTGGAGGCGATCATAAAGCTGAGGCCGTTGGGCGCCCCCACGGCCAATTCACCGGGGGCGTCGAGGCTGAGCATGTGCGCCTCGTAGACCATGATCTCGCGCTGATAGGGCAGCGCGGCGGTGATGTCATTGGCGGTGAGGCTGAGGTAGACGCCCTTCTTCTTGAGGACGCGCGCGATCTCCTCCGCTGGCGCCTCGCCGGTGAGATCGAGGATCAGATCCTTGGAGCTGGGCCGCTCTCGCAGCGCCTTGATCGTGCGCAGGGGCGCGCCCTGCGCCGTCTCCCCCGGCGGGGCGTCCTCGTCGGCGGAGGCGCTGAGGATCACCAGCTCTTTGACAGGGGCCTCGGCGAGGCGCTGGAGGGCGTCGAAGTCCTCTCCGACTAAGAGCGCCCTCGCCCCTTGGCTCAACAGCTCAACGGCGGCCTCGATCAGCAGCGCTTTGGCCTCCATAACACCTCCTCATGGGACAGACGATCGGCTTTATAGCGCCGCGCACTCAGGGAGGGAAGAGAGAAGGGGGTGGGCCGACGGCCCTTAGCGGGCGTGGGACCCCAGCGCGCCAGGGGGCAGCGCGCGGCGCGCGGCGATGTAGATGAGGCGATCTCCAGCGTGGATCTTGAGCGTCGGCGAGGGCAGCAGGTGACGCTGCGCGCCCTGGAAGACCCCCAAGAGCAGCCGATCATCGCCCCCAAGCCGCCGCTGTAGATCGGCCCAGTCGCCCTCATAGCCCATCAGCGACTCGATGTAGATCTGCTTGCCATCCACGTTGGAGAGGAGATCGGCGATGACATCGTTGATCCCAGGGTCCTGCATCGTCTGCACCATCAGCCGCCCTGAGATCCGCCCCGCGGCGACGACCTCCGAGGCCCCCGCCGTGCGCAGGAGCGCCTCGTTCTCCTCGGTCGCCGCCTCCACGACCACGAAGAGATCGGGGTTGAGGTGCTTGAGGGTCACCAGCACGCCCAAGGACTGATTGTCGGCGTGGTTGGCCTCCATCCGCGCCGAGAAGATCAAGGCGCGCCGCGCCGTGGCGGCGTTGGCGAGGCGCAGGATCGCCTCGCGGGAGGGGTTGCCGTGGATAAAGCGCAGCCCCGCGCGGCTCAGCTCCTCGGGCAGCGCGGCGATGGCGTCGGTGACCAAGACCACCTCGCAGGCGCGCCAGGCCTCATCGCCGCGGATCTCATCGACGACGCGCAGGAGGCGATCAATATCGGGCATCTGACAGATCAGGACATGCCCCGAGCCAGAGTAAGGCATCACGCCCCTCGACTTTCGATCCCGACGCTCGATGAGCGCCGAGGCCAGGATGCTGATGAGGTAGCCCAGCACGCCGACGCCCACGAGCATGGTGGGCAGGCCGATGAGCCATCGACCGATGAGCGTCTGGGGGAAGAAGTCGCCATAGCCGACGGTGGTCATGGTCACGATGGACCACCACAGCGCGTCGCCATAGCTGATCTCAGGCCGCGCGCCTGCCTCCGCCCAGTAAAAACCCTGCGAAGAGAGGATCAGGAGCGTGGTCAAGGCCAAGGCCACGCGACCCAAGGGGGTGCGCCCCAGCCATCGCGTCGAGGAGAGGAGTTTGATGAGGAGCTGCAGCACGTCGCCTCCGAGCTGCCTTGTTGTATGACGCCCAAGCGCGCGCGTCTAGGTTCAGGGCCGCTCAGGGCTTGAGCGCGTCGAGGATCTGCGCGCGGAAGGCGTCGAGCGTGAGGGTGGGCTGCTGGCGAGGATGGAGGGCTTCGTCGATCTGGGTGACCCCCTCGCGGGAGATGCGCGCCAGGGCCAAGCCCTCTAGATCGCGGGCGATCAGCGGCGGCCCCTCGGCGCGGCGCAGCACGCTGTACTTCCCCTGCGCCATGCCCAGGATGTAGTGATAGGGCCGCTGAGGGTCCTCGTCGGCGTCGAGGAAGAGGAGGACCTCCTCGCCCTCGCTGAGCTTGGCGTTGCCCGCGATGGCCTGGGTGATGCCCTCAACGCTGCCGCCGATCTGGCGCACCTCCAGGGCCTTGAGGGGCTGCCCCTTGAGCGTCTCGACCACGACGATCTCGCTGACCGTGTAGATGCGCGTGTGGGCCTCATTCCACGAGGACGCTTGGCGCGTCACCCGCCCGCGGATGATGGCGTCGGACTCCCCCGCCAGCTGCTTGAGGCTGAGGGCGCGGGTGATGGTCGCCTCGGCGGAGGTGACCAAGAGCAAGCCGATGAGGGCTAAGCGCAGAGGGGCGTTGTTCACTTCTTCACCTCCGAGTGTGGTTTAGATGGGCGAGGCCAGAGCAGGAGCGCGATGAGCAGGAGCGGGGCGAAGCCCAAGGGCGCGCGCCCTGGCGCGCCTTGGCACAGCCCCCCGCCGATCTCATCATCGCCGTTGGCGGCGCCCTGGGCGGCGTCTCCCTTGGCGGCGTCCCTCCCAGGCTGAACCCCGATGTCGGCGGGGCGAAGGCCCGCGTCAAAGCGCGGGGGCGGCGGGGGCGCGGCGTCTTGTGGAGGCGGCGGGGGCGGCGCGGCGTCCACTGGAGGTGGCGGGGGCGCGGCGTCTTGTGGAGGCGGCGGGGGCGGCGCGGCGTCCTCGGGCTCAGGGGCAGGGACACACACGCGCTCGCCGCCCTCGATGGCTTGGCAAGCCCAGCCGCGAGGGCACACGGCGTCGTCTTGGCAGGCGAGGCTACAGAGGCGCCTCTCGGGCGTCTCCGCGCAGACGCCGGAGAGGCAATCCCACCAGCCCACGCAGTCGCCGCCGATGTCGCGATCGCCGAAGGGGCATAGGCCCAGTGGCGCGCTCAGGGCGTGACAAGGCGCGCCGCTGGGGCAGGCGTCGCCCACCTCGCAGATGGCGTAGCAGCGCGTGCCCGCTGAGCGCGGCGCGCAGACCAGGCCGCCGCCGCAGCCCGCGTGCGGGCACTGCCCCCCCTCGGCGTCGGCCACCACGGGGAGGCAGACCCAGGGCATCTCTGGGTCGTTGGGATCGGTGGGCGTGCAGGCGCTGCCGCTGGCGCAGCGGCCAAAGGGCGCGCAGCGCGCTCGGCAGAAGTCATCGTGCCCCTCCGCCACGCAGAGGGCGCCGCCCTGACAGCGCAGGGCGAGCCCATCGCAGGGCTCACCCGGCGCGACGTCCCCCGTGGGGATGCAGACGCCAGGGACGCCCTCGACGCCCTCTAACGGGAAGCACTCCACCTCGTGGGGGCAGCTGGGCCGCGCGGGATCGCAGACCTCGGAGCAGGCGCTGACGTCATCGCCCAGAGGCAAGCAGACCTCGCCTTCGCACATAAAGTCGGCTTGGCAGGGATCACCGAAGGCCACCGAGCCGCCCTCGGTGCAGCGGGCGTCGTCCTCCTCGACGAGGCAGGGGGCGTCGGCGGGGCACTGATCGGCGCCAAAGCAGTAGTCGCCTGGGCTAAAGGCGGCGGCCTGGTCATCAGAGCAGACGGCGTGCTCCTCAAAGCAGTTCTGCGCCCCGCCGTCGAGGTTGTAGCAGGCGGTGTGCGCGGGGCAGGTCCCGCAGGGCTGGCCGCAGAAAGCCAGGTCTTGATCGGCGTCGAGGAGCACACAGAAGCCGCCCTCGGCGCAGTCATCGTGCTGGAGGCAGGTGTCGCAGACCAGGCCCTCGCCGCGCGCGCCGTAGAGGAAGCGCAGCCCCCGCTGATCGTCGGCGTGGAGGGAGGCCAGCGCCTGCGTGCTGCCCGACCAGTACATGGTGGCGGCCTTGACGAAGCTGTGACCCAGGCCCAGCGCGTGGCCGATCTCATGTGTGGCCACCCCGCGCACGTCCGCCGTGCCCGGATCGTTGACGCCGATCCCCCAGCGGAAGTTGACCATGTTGAAGGAGATGCGCGCGCCCCGGATGGACTGATCGTTGTAGATCTCCGGCTGCGTGATCCCCAGCGTGAACTCGCCGAACTCGCGAGGCCAGTCATAGAGGAAGTCAACGGTGATGTCGCCGCCGCCGTTGCCGTCCTCGCGGAAGTCGAGGTTGACGCCGTTGACGGCGGCCCAGGCGTCAAATGAGCTGACGATGGCGCCGCGCACGGCGTCCTGGCTGAGCCCTTGGGGGAAGCTGAGGATCGAGAAGGTCGGCGCGGTGAGCCAGCGCGAGCCGTCGCCGATGATGCTGGTGAAGGCCACGGCGGGCGCGGCGAGCCCCAGCAGCGATAACAGCAGCGCGGCGAGGCCAAGCCACGGCGGGTGGCGGTGAAGGGCGGCGCGGTGAAGGGCGGCGCGGTGAAGGGGCATGATCTTCCTCTGAGTGGTGGGGCGCGACGGACGGAGGAGTTGGCGCGCGCGCTGAGTTCGGGTATATGGCCCAGGGCGGCGGTCTGGGATCTCTCTCGCCCTCGTCATTAAATCATTCAGCGGAGAGGCCGAACCCTGAAATGCGAGCTTCTTTGATTTTACTTTTAATGTTAATGGGTTGCGGCCCTAAAAACCTCGACCAGAGCTACTCGGGCACGGCGCGCTTTCGCTATGAGCAGGGGGTCGAGGCGCTGGAGGATGGCGACTACCTGGAGGCCGTGCGCCAGTTCTCATTCGTGAAGAATAAGTTCGCTTACAGTAAGTACGCCGCGCTCTCGGAGCTGCGCATGGCCGACGCTTACTTTCAGCAAGAGAAGTTCATCGAGGCCATCGACGCTTATCAGACCTTCGCCCAGAGCCGACCCAATCACGAGCAGACCCAATACGCGCTGTTTCAGGTCGCGCTCTCTTACTATGAGCAGCTGCCGTCGAGCTTCTTCCTCTTCCCCCCCCCGCATGAGCGCGATCGCGGGGCGACCCATGACGCCGCGCGGGCGCTCAACGCCTACCTCAGCCGCTTCCCCGAGGGGGAGTACGCCGCCACGGCGCGTCAACGCTTGATCTCATGCCGTGGCGCGCTGGCCGATCATGAGCTGTACGTCGCCCGGTTCTATCTGCGCGAGGCGCGGCCCGCCTCGGCGCGTGGCCGCTTAGAGAAGGTCTTTCGCGAGTTTGAGGATACGCCCAAGCAGTGGAAGGCGGGCACGGCGCTCTTGGTCGATGTCTATGAGCAGCTCGCGGAGGCGCCCCTGGCCGTCGCCACGGCCAAGGCGCTGATCGCCAAGCACCCCCACAGCGATGAGGCCGAGCGCGCCCGCCGCCGCCTCCCTCACTGAGCCCCCTCGCCGTCGCTGATCCACGCGCTCACCGTCGCCTTAAGCGGCCCCAGCACAATATCCCGCCCGCCCAGATCCGCCGCCAAGGCCTCCAAGGCCCCGCGCTTGATCTCCGCCCGCCAGCCCTCGATAAAGCCCGGCGCCGCCGCCCGCCAGTCGGCCTCGGTGGGGGCTTGACGGGCCTTGACCCGCGCCACCACATAGCTTTGGCGGATGGTCAAGACCTCGGTCACCCCCCCCACCGGCAGCGCGAAGGCGGCGTCGTTGAGCGCGGGCGCCAAGCCCAGCTCCGGCACCAAGCGCCCTTGGACGAAGGCGGGCGTCTCGACCAGCCGCAGGCCCCCCGGTCGGGGCGTCAGGGACGCCTCCTCGCCCGCCAAGAGCGCCTGGCGCGCCGCCTCAATCTCCGCGCGGGCATGGGGCAGCGTGTCGCGCTCACGCAGCAGCGCGGCGGCGATCTCACGGCGGACCCGCATATCCGAGAGGCGCCTTGAGACGGCGGGGATGTGCGCCTCGATCCGCTCAAAGCGCCAGCCGCCCTCCTGCGTCAGCGGCGTCAGCGCGCCGTCGGCGAGCGCGTAGCGCGCCGGATCTTGATCCTCGGCGTAGACGCGGCGGCGATGGCGGCCACCCTGTCGCTGCGCGGCCTCGGCCACCGTCGCCCCGGCCTGGACCTCGGCGTAGGCGGCCTCAGCGGCGGCCTTGTCTGCAAACGAGGCCCGCGCCACGGCCACGCGCGGCGGGCGAGAGAAGAGGGCGGGGTGGGCGCGGTAGTACGCCTCAAGGGCCGCTGGCTCGGCGCGGATCAGCCGATCGATCTCGGCGCCGCTGGGCACACGCCCGACCAAGGCCAGATCGAGGCGGATCTGCGTGTGGCGGTGGAAGAAGGCGGCGCGGGCCTCGGCCTCGGGGCGCCGCGCGGCGAGGGCCTCGGACACGGCGTCGAGGCGCCACGGCGCGAGGAGGGCGTGGCGCGCCAGCGAGAAGGGCGCGCCGTAGCGGGCTTCGACCTCAAAGACGAGCTGCTCATAAGGCAGCACCTCCGCGGCGCCCACCGCGCGGGCCAGGCGCCGCGCCTCCTCCAGCGGCGCCGGCCAGAGATCCCAGGCGAGGCCCAGCGCCATGGCCAACTCCAGCTGCGCGGCGCGGCTGAGCACGCCCTTCAACAACGCCGATTGCTTGAGCGCGGCGCGGGGCGGCGGGCGGCCCGCGCGGGCATGCTCCATCACCCGCGCCACCTCCAGGTGAGCGCGCAGCGCGGCGTCATCGAGGGGCCACGGCCCCAGCTGAGGGGGCGGCGGGGCGGCGAGGGCGGGGCGCGCCAGGGCGAGGCAGAGCACAAAGCGCGCGAGGGGCTTGTAGGGGCTAAGGGGTTGTGATATCAAGCCGGACCAATTTTCTTGCCGTCGAACCAGAGAGCGATTATGGCGACTCCACTGCAAACCGTTAAGACCCAGTTCAGCGATAAAACAGCCCTGGTCGAGAAGCTCCTGCCGATCCTCGACCGCCGCGCGGATGAATCCGCCAATGAGTTCAAGGAGCGGCTGATGCGCGTCAGCAACAAGAAGCTCCTGCGGCTCTGGGCGCGCGAGCAGCGCCTGCGTGAGGAGTTCGGCTCCCGTGAGACCCTCGTCGATCGGATCGTCGATCGCCGCCTGGGCCGCGAGGACCGCAACCTCCGCACCAAGCTCCTGGGCATGGGCACCGGCCGCCTCCTCAACCTCCACAGCGCCCGCTAACTCAACCTCCACAGCGCCCACGAACACACCGCCTCCCCAAAAGAAGAAAAGCGGCCCACGCTCGGAATTCCCAAGAAAAACCGCTCTTTTTCCATTACAATCGGCCGCCTTTACTTGTCGCGGACGCCTTCGACAGGGGGAGAGCTTTACAGATCGTCGCGGCCCTTACGCCGCTGTCTGACCCGCTCGCGGCCTGCCCACTGCGCCGCGCCCTGCCTGAGCGAGCCTCCGACAGCGCCCACCGTCGCCTCTCATCTCACGCTCCTGCCCCACAGGCGCGCCGTGTAGCGCGTGAGGAGATCATGATAACAGCGTTCAACGTCGGTGATATGGCGGTCTACCCTGCGCAGGGTGTGACCGAGATTTTGGGGATCGAGACCTTGGAGATATCCGGGATCACGAACCAGTTCTATGTCCTGCGCTGCCTAGACTCGGAGAAAAAGATCCGCGTCCCCCTCTCCAACGTCGATCAGGTGGGGCTGCGCAACATCGTTGAGACGGCGGAGATCGAGGAGGTCTTGGGCACGCTCCGGGCTGAGGAGGTCGCCATCGAGGAGCCCAACTGGAACCGCCGTTATCGACGCTATGTCGAGAAAATCCAGACCGGCAGCCTCGTGGACGTCGCCCAGGTGCTGCGCGATCTTCACCTCACGCGCTTTGACAAGCAGCTGTCCTACGGCGAGAAGCGCGTGTATGAGATGGCCATGCAGCTGCTCGTTCAAGAGCTGGCCATCGCCAAGCACCTCAGCGAAGAGGAGATCACGCAGCAGGTCGAGCAGCTCTTGGGCTGAGCAGGGGGCTTGCCATCCTTGACATCGGGGGGGGCAGGTCGATAAATGGTACGGCTTGCAATTCGGGAGACCTTCACATGGTGTCTAAAGGCCGCCTCCTCGCGTGCCTGGGGATCCTCTTCATCGTGGGCTGTGGCCCCATCACCGCGACCACGGCGATCGCTGAGGCCACGGTCGCCATTGAAGCGGCGAGAGGGGCCCAGGCTGATCAGTTCGCGAAGTATGAGTTTACCCGCGCGCAAGCGCATCTTTGGAAGGCCAAAGAAGAAGAGGGCTACTCAGACTTTCAAGACGCCGTCAACCTCGCCCGAGAGGCCAAGGTCTTCGCGGAGAAGGCCAAGGCCCGCGCGATGGCCCGCCCTGAGCGCGCGCTGCTCCCCAAGCAACCCCAGCAACCTCAAACATCGCCGCCCCCCGCCACGCCGGTGATCAAGCGCCGCCCCGGGCCTGAGCCCATCATGGGGGAGAGCCTATGAGCCGCCATTATCTCCTCTGGGGCGGCGCCCTCCTCAGCCTGACCTTCAGCCTTGGCTGCGTCGGCGGCGCTGCGCTGCGGGGCCGCGCCAACACCATCTCGGAGAAGCTCAAGGAGATCGAGAAGCCCGCGTATAAGTGCGCGGAGGTGGATCTCGCCGTCGCCCAGAGTGAGCTTCAGTTCGCCCAGCTTGAGCTGGCCCAAGGCGCCTACCTGCGCGCGGCGGGGCACCTGGAGAAGTCCTCCGCCGCCACGCTGCGCGCGGAGAAGGTCGCGCCGCTGCCGCAGTGCCAAGAGAACAGCGATCGCGACGGCGACGGCGTCTTTGATCGCGTCGATCTCTGCCCCGATGATCCCGAGGACAAGGACAACTACGAGGACGAGGACGGCTGCCCCGAGGATCAAGACTCCGACGGCGACGGCCTGCCCGACAGCAAGGACCAGTGCCCCAACGATCCCGAGGACTTCGACGGCGTTGAGGATGAGGACGGCTGCCCCGATCTTGTCCGCGATCAAGACAAGGACGGCATCGCCGACGAGGTGGACAAGTGCCCCACGCAGCCCGAGGACAAGGACAAGTTCGAGGACGAGGACGGCTGCCCCGATCCAGACAACGACCAAGACGGCATCTTGGACCAGAACGACAAGTGTCCGCTCCAGGCCGAGGACAAAGACAAGTTCGAGGATGAGGACGGCTGCCCTGACACGGACAACGATAAAGACCGCATCATCGACGAGAAGGATCAGTGCCCCAACGAGCCTGAGGACTATGACGGTGACACGGATGAGGACGGCTGCCCTGACATCTACAAGAGCATCATCGTCAAGGATGATCGCATTGAGCTGAAGCAGAAGATCTTCTTCCAGACGGCCAAGGCGCGCATCCTCTCCAAGTCCTTCTCGCTGCTCAACGAGGTGGCGATGGCCCTCAAAGACAAGAGCACGGTGCGTGTGCGCATCGAGGGCCACACAGACAGTCAAGGCAGCGCCAAGTACAACAAGAAGCTCTCGCAGCAGCGCGCGGACTCCGTGCGGCGTTACCTCATCGGTCAAGGCATCGACGGGGATCGACTGGACGCTGAGGGCTTCGGTGAAGATCAGCCCCTTGAAGACAACCGCACCCCTGAGGGTCGCGCGGCCAACCGCCGCGTAGAATTCATCATCCTGAAATAGGCCATGGTTTTGATTCAGCTCGAGACCAGGGAGCTGCATCCTTGAGACAACAACGACGCCAGCTCGCGACGTCACGCGAGCGCGCGCCCTCCCTCACCACGCGAGTCGGCGCGCGCGCCGTCGGGCTGCTGCTGCTCACCGCCGCAGCCACCCTCACGCTGGCCCCGCCTCGCCCCGCCTGCGCGCAGCGCAACGCCTACCAAGCCGAGGGCGAGGTGGAGCGGCTGCTCAAGGACGCCCGCGCCTACTATGAGAACCTGGAGCTGGAGTCCGCCGATGAGGCGCTCTCTCGGGCGATCGGGCTGGGCAAACGCTGGGGCATCCGCAACCGCATGATGGCCGACACCTATATCCTGCGCGGGATCTTGGTGCAGGTGCGGGATCAAAACGCCCAGGGCGCCATCGCCGACTTTATCGAGGCGCTCAAGATCGATGAGCGGGCCAAGCTCGATCCCATGATCAGCAACCCCAGCCTGGAGCGCCTCTTTCGCCGCGCGGAGCGCCAACTCCAAGACTCGCCCCGCCCGCCCGATCGCCGCGATGAGCGCCCCCCGCCCGATCGCCGCGATGAGCCGCCCCCCCCCGATCCCATCCGCCACCGCGCGCCAAGGGTGGCGAAGGGCGGCGAGGTGCTGCCCGTGGCTGTTGAGATCAAAGGCGAGCTCAACCAGCGGCTCTACCGCGTCTACCTCTTCTACCGCAGCGCGCGGGCGGAGCAGGTCCAGCGCCT
This sequence comes from Myxococcota bacterium, assembly GCA_018813065.1. GTDB lineage: Bacteria > Myxococcota_A > Bradymonadia > UBA7976 > UBA1532 > JAHJCH01. Next base: position 6,346 of record JAHJCH010000325.1, on the reverse strand, counting down.
GGAGATGCTGCCCAAGGGGCAGGACGCCTTCAAGGCCGAGATCCCGGGGCGCTTCGTGGCGGGGCGCTCGCTGAGCTACTACATCAACGTCGAGGATCGACGCGGGCAGGTCATCGCCAGCGTGCGCTCCCCCCGTGATCCCATCGAGGTGCCTGTCGAGGGCGACACCCTCGGCGATCTGGACAAGATCCCCTCGGGCGAGGGGCTCGGTGAGGGGGGAGGTTGGGGGGACGAGGACGACAAGGCGGCGCGCAAGTACGTCAGCATCGGCGTCAGCGTGGGCACCGGCGGCGGCTTCATCACCGACCTGGCGACGCCCGTCAACACCAAGAGCACCAACATCAGCCCAGGCTTCGCCGTCACGCCCTTCCACACCCTGCTTGAGCTGGACTTCTGGGCCACCGAGTGGCTGGGGCTCGGCGCCTTCGCTCGCCTCCAGATCGTGGAGTGGGCGCACCTTGAGGGTGGGCGCTTGAAGTTCCGCGTGGTGGACAATAAAGGCCACCAGCTGTTCTTGCGGGCGGGCGGCGGCGTGGGCCGGGTGCGCCACCTCATCGACTTCGGCGACGTCCTCGACACCACGCTGGAGGGGCCTTACTTCTACACGCTGGGCCTGCGCTACCTCTACAACTTCTCCAAGTACGCCGGCTTCGCCGTCACCCCCGACTTCCTGCACATGATCGGCGACTCCCCCTCCCAGCAGATCGATCTCAACCTCGGCGTGATCTTCAGCTTTTAGCCCCGCTCAAAAAAAACAGAGCCCTCGCTTGACACCCCTAGGGGGGTGCTTACTGTCCGCCGCATCCACGAGACAGAGCGCGACTCCGGCCCCTCGGGGCTTGGAGCGATGGAGGAGAAGCATGAAGATCCGTCCCCTGTACGATCGCATCATCGTCAAGCGCCTTGAGGCCGAGACGAAGACCAAGAGCGGCCTCTACATCCCCGACTCCGCCAAAGAGAAGCCCATCGAGGGCGAGGTCATCGCCGTGGGCAACGGCAAGGTCCTCGACGACGGCAGCGTGCGCACCCTCGAGGTCAAGGTGGGGGATCGCATCCTCTTCGGAAAGTACAGCGGCACTGAGATCAAGCTCGATGGTGAAGAGCACCTGATCCTGCGTGAGGATGAAGTCCTCGCGGTCGTCGAAGCTTAATTTCAACTTCTCACCCTTGAGGTATCACCATGGCTGCTAAAGAAATCCTCTTCTCTGAGGCGGGCCGCGCCGCCATCCTCCGTGGCGTCAACGCCCTCGCCGACGCGGTGAAGGTCACGCTTGGCCCCAAGGGGCGCAACGTCGTCATCGCCAAGAGCTTTGGCTCCCCGCTCGTCACCAAGGACGGCGTCAGCGTCGCCAAGGAGATTGAGCTTGAGAACCGCGGCGAGAACATGGGCGCGCAGATGGTCAAGGAGGTCGCCTCCAAGACCTCCGACGTCGCCGGCGACGGCACCACCACCGCCACGGTTTTGGCCCAGGCCATCTACCGCGAGGGCGTCAAGCTCGTCTCGGCGGGGGTCAACCCCATGGACATCAAGCGCGGCATCGACGCCGCCGTGTCCGCCATCGCCGTAGAGCTGGGCAACATCTCCCGCCCCACCGAGAGCGACAGCGACGTCGCCCAGGTCGGCACCATCTCCGCCAACGGCGACACCACCATCGGTGACATCATCGCCAAGGCCATGGGCAAGGTCGGCCAAGACGGCGTGATCACCGTCGAGGAGGCCAAGGGCCTTGAGACGGAGCTTGAGACCGTCGATGGGATGCAGTTCGACCGTGGCTACCTCAGCCCCTACTTCGTCACCGACGGCGATCGCATGGTCGTCGAGATGGAGAACCCGCTGATCCTCATCCATGAGAAGAAGATCAGCAACATGAAGGACCTCGTCCCGCTGCTTGAGAAGGTCATGCAGACGGGCCGCCCGCTGCTCATCCTCGCCGAGGACGTGGACGGCGAGGCCCTGGCCACGCTGGTGCTCAACAAGCTGCGCGGCACCCTCAAGGTCGCCGCCGTCAAGGCGCCGGGCTTCGGTGATCGCCGCAAGGCCATGATGCAAGACATCGCCATCCTCACGGGCGGCGAGGTCATCTCGGAGGATCTGGGCTTCAAGCTGGAGAACACCACGCTCGACAGCCTCGGCTCGGCCAAGACCATCATCATCGACAAGGACAACACCACCATCGTCGATGGCGAGGGTGAGAGCGAGGACATCCAAGCCCGCGTGGGTCAGATCCGCGCGCAGATCGAGGAGACGAGCAGCGACTACGATCGCGAGAAGCTCCAGGAGCGCTTGGCCAAGCTCGTCGGCGGCGTGGCCGTCATCAAGGTCGGCGCGGCCACCGAGACGGAGATGAAGGAGAAGAAGGCCCGCGTCGAGGACGCGCTCCACGCCACCCGCGCGGCGGTCGAGGAGGGCATCGTCCCTGGCGGCGGCGTCACCCTGATCCGCGCTGCGGTGGCCCTCGACGCCCTCAACTTCGAGGATGAGCGTCGCTTCGGCGTCAACATCATCCGCACGGCCGTCGAGGCGCCCCTGCGCCAGATCGCCCGCAACGCCGGCGTTGATGGCAGCGTCGTCATCCTCAAGATCAGCGAGAACAAGAGCATCTCCTTTGGCTTCGACGCCGCCAAGGAGGTCTACTGCGATCTCTTCGAGGCGGGCATCATCGATCCCACCAAGGTCGTGCGCTCCGCCCTGCAGAACGCCGCCAGCGTCGCTGGGCTGATGATCACCACCGAGGCGGTCATCTTTGAGAAGCCCGAAGAGAAGAGCGCCCCGGCGGCGCCCGGCGGCGGCGGTATGCCCGGCGGCTACGACTTCTAAGGAAGCCTAAGCGTCCTTTAAGCCCAGGCCCCGCCTGGGCTTTTTTTTTGCCCCGCGCGCGTCATGACATCCTGCTTATGGGTCTGCAAGGCTGAATGACATCCTATGCAAAGGAGATCCAAGCTGATAGATTCCGCGCCATGCTTGAGCTGAAACGTGTTGGCATCTTCACCCGCGATCAAGAGCAGAGCTATCCCCTTGAGAGCCTGACGCGCCTCTTTAACCGTGCGCGGATCACGCTCATCGAGGACGCGCGCGCGGCCCCGGGCGACTTGGACTTAATCATCGCCATGGGCGGCGACGGCACGGTGCTGCGGGCGCTGACGCTGGCGCGTGAGATCCCCGTGTTGGCGGTGAACTTTGGCACGGTCGGCTTCCTCACCCAGAGTGACAAGGACGATCTCGACAAGGTGTTGGTGCGGCTGCTGACCGATGACTACTTCATCGAGGAGCGGCTGACCCTGGCGGTGAGCTATCGCGGCGAGACGCTGCGCTGCATCAACGAGGTGGTGATCAAGAGCACCACGCGGATGTTCCGTGTTGGCGTCTCGATCAACGGCCACCTCGTGCATCAGCCGCGCGGCGATGGGATCATCGTCGGCACGCCCACGGGCTCGACGGGCTATTTAATGAGCGCCGGAGGGCCGCTGGCCACACCGGGGGTGGACTGCATCATCCTCAAGGCGCTCAATGAGTACAGCTTCACCAGCCGCCCGATCATTGTCCCGGGCGACACCGAGATCGAGCTGACGATCGACATGGACCGCAGCCGGCGAGGCGACATCATCGTGCTCACCGACGGCACCCCTCAGCGCCCCGCGCGCAACGGCGAGGTGCTCACCATCAAGCGCTCGCCGATCCCCGCCCGCCTCGTCTGCTTCGAGGGTGACTACTTCTTTCGCAACCTCAAGGAGCGGCTACGTTGGTGACGCCCTCCCCCGCCGAGGCCGCCGCCCGCCGCCTCGCCCTCTATCAGCGCGGCGCGCGGCGTATGCGCCGCCTCTTGGCGCGCGTCGAGCGCTTCAGCGCCCGCGTCGCCCTCGCCCGCTTCCTCACCTTCACCCTGGCCTTGGGCTTGGGCTACGCCGCCTGGTCTGATGGCGTGTGGATCTATGGCGCGTTGGCGGGGCTCAGCGCCCTGGGCTTCTTGATCGCCGTCTACCTCCACCGCCGCCCCTTCGCCTACGCGCCGCGCCTGCGCGCCCGCGTGGCGCTGCACGAGGAGGCCGCCGCGCGGCTGGAGGGGCGCGGCCCGGCCTACACGCGCGGCCTCGATCCGCGCAGCCCTGAGCTGGCCGAGCTTCAGATCTTCGGCGAGGGGGGGCTATGGGGTCGCCTCTGCCGCGCGCGGCTGCCACACGGACAAGCGCGCTTGGAGGCGCTGCTGAAGTCAGGCCCGGCGGCGTCGAGCCTCGCCGAGCGGCAGGCCGCGGCGGAGCGGCTGGCGGGGCTGAGCGTCTGGCGCCATCACTTCGAGGGCCGCGCCCGTCAAGTCGCCCTCGACGAGGACCGCCTCGCGGCGCTGCTGGCCTGGTCGCGGCGCCCCACCCTGCCTCACCTCAGGCCCCTCCTATGGACCGGCGCGGCGCTTGTGGCCCTCACCTGGGGCTCGATCCTCCTCGCCGCCCTCTTCGACTACGCCACGCCTTGGCGGGCGACCCTCATCATCCAGATCCTCCTCTTCGCCTTAACCACGCGGCGCTTCGGCGAGGACTACGCCGTCCTCCTCAGCGGCGAGGGCGCCGGGCCGCTCTTGGCGCTGCGCGAGCTGCTGGCCTTGGTGGAGCGGCGGCGCTTTCACGATCCGCTCTTGGAGGCCCAACGCGCGGCCTTGGGGCACCCCACGGCGGATCTGCGCGCCTTAGAGGGGGCGATCAATGGCCTCGCGGCGCGCGCCAGCGCCCTCACCTGGGGGGCGATCAACGTCCTGGGGCTGTGGGAGCTGTTTCAATACGGGCGGCTATCGCGCTGGCGCGAGACGGCGGGGGCGCGGCTCCCTGATCTCCTGGCGGGCTTGGCCGACATTGAGGCCCTCGTCTCTATCGCGGGCTATCGGGCCGATCACCCCCTCAGCCGCTGGCCTGAGATCCTCAGCGACGCCGATCCGGGGCCGCTCTTTGAGGCCCGCGCCTTGGCTCACCCGCTGTTCGCGCCCTCGGGGCGGCGGGGCAACGACGTCACCCTCGCGGCGGGGCAGCTTCAGATCATCACCGGCAGCAATATGTCGGGCAAAAGCTCGCTGCTGCGCACGATCGGCCTCAACGCGCGGATGGCCCTCGCCGGGCTGCCTGTCTGCGCCGAGGCGCTGCGGCTGCGGCCCTGCGCCCTCTCGACGAGCATCCAAGTCACCGACGCGCCGGGCGAGGGGCTCAGCCGCTTCTACGCCGAGGTCAAGCGCATCAAGCGCATCTTGGACGAGGTGGCCTCGGCGGAGATCGAGGGCGCGCTGCCGCGTATCTTCCTCATCGATGAGATGCTCAGCGGCACCAACAGCCGAGAGCGCCACATCGCCAGCGAGGCGATCACGCGCCGCCTCCTTGAAGCGCGCCGCTCCACGGGGCTGATCACCACGCACGATCTGGATCTGGTCAAGCTGGCCGAGGCCGCCCCGGCGCGGATCACGCTGGGGCACTTCAGCGATCACTTCGACGGCGAGGCCCTTCACTTCGACTACACGCTCAAGCCAGGCGTGGCCCGCACCACCAACGCGCTCTTGGTCCTGCGCCTGGAGGGCATCGAGGCGGGCGCGGCGAGCACGGCGTAAAAAAGCTTTCGCAATTGGGCGCGGCGCGGAGTCTATGAGGCGCTCATGGATTCAAAGATAGACACCACGCGCGCGGCGGAGGGGGCAAAGCCCCCTCCTTCAGGTTCGCCCTCACCACGCCCTGCAAGCGATCTGCGCTTGGGGCCAAGCCTTGAGGCGCTCTACACCCGCTATGGTCACGCCGTCTATCAACGCTGCTGCTACTTGCTGCGCGACGAGGACGCCGCCTGGGACGCCACCCAGGACGTCTTCCTCAAGGCCGAGGCGGCCCGCGACGGCTTCGAGGGGCGCGCCAGCTGGTCCACATGGCTCCTGCGCATCGCCACATATCACTGCCTCAACTGCCTGCGCGCGGATCGACGACGCGTGGCGCGTGATGGCGCCGCATTTGAACACAACGTCGCGCCGCGTGGAGAGCGTGATCTGCTGGCGCGGGATCTATTGGCGCAGTTCGACCTCAAGACGCAGCGGGTGGCGGTGCATTATTTCGTCGATGAGATGACACAAGGGGAGATCGCGGAGGCCGTGGGGCTCTCCGTCCCGACCGTCCGCAAACACATCCGCCTCTTTGAGCGCCACGCGCGGCGCTTATGGGCGGAGGGAGGAGATCCGCGTGAAGGCTGAGCACCCCTCCGCGCTGCGCTTACTGCAATATCAGTCCGGCGAGCTTGAGGGCGCCGCGCGCGCGGCGATCGAAGCGCACTTGGCGCGCTGCCCCGCCTGCGCGGCGCGGCTGGAGACGGGGCGCGCCTCGGCGGCGGCCT
>JAHJCH010000324.1 GCA_018813065.1 Myxococcota bacterium | reverse complement strand
GTAACGATGACATTGACTATGACGGCGGCATGTACACCAGCATGGTCACCGTGTCCCTTGAGGCCGATGAGGTCGTCTATGTCTTCGTCGATGGCTACTTCAACGGCTCCGAAGGCTGGGCTGGCCCCTACACCCTGACCGCCAGCACCGTCTCCCTGCCCGTCCTCGAGAGCGTCGAGGGTTTCTTCTATGATGGCATCCTCGGCCTGCGCGGCGCGGGCGTCAGCGAAGATCCGGTCTATGGCTTTATGCTCGACGTCCTCGACGCCGACGGCGCCTCCCTCTTTGAGCAGGTGATCGAGGCGGGCTTTGATGAGGTGAGCTTCGCCAGCTTTGAGCAGGGCGAGGATGGCAGCTTTACCTTTGAGATCGCCGGTGGCCTTGGCGACGACGCGGTCGCCACCCAAGCCCTGGTCGCCATCTACAATGATATGGGCTATGGCTCCGAGGTCATGACCGTTGAGCTGGGCACCCCCCCCGAGGTGGCCGTGGAGGCCGAGTGCGAGTACGGCTTTAACAGCTGCGCCGACGGCGCGCGCTGCCTGCCCCCCCTCGACGCGGACATGGAAGATCCCGATCTGGCTTGGTTCTGCCGCATGACCTACGCCCCCACCGTCACCGGCGTTGAGCTGTTCAGCGACGGCGAGACCTCCGCGCTGCGCGTGATGGGCACCGATCAAGACATGAACACCTCCGGTCTCTACCTCAAGCTCCTCAATGAGGCGGACGAGACCTTGGCCGAGGGCGAAGGCGGCTTCAACCAGATCAGCTGGGCTGAGGATGTGTACACAGGCGTCATCTATCTGGATGGGCCGTTCCCCGAGGATCTGGTCACCCTGCAAATCAAGGCCATCGACGATGATGGCGAAGAGTCTGAGCTGTTTGAGATGGCCGTGACCGCCGAGGACATCAGCGCGGCGACCGAGGCCGCTGAGGGCGAGCCCTGTGATGAGGTCCGCGTCGTCTCCGCCTGCGTCGATGGCTTCTTCTGCACCGACGGCGTCTGCGCCGCCGACGCACCCTGCCCCGAGGCCTGGGGCGCGGAGTATCCCAGCCTCAGCGACGCTGAGGGTTGGATGATCTCTGGCGACACCACCGGCAGCGAGATCGACTCATTGGGCACCTGCGGCGGCGGGTCTGGCGCGGCGATCTATACCTTCACCGCCGCTGAGGCGGGCGTCTACCTCTTCAGCACCACCGCCCCCGAGGCGGCGCCTTGCGCCGAGAGGGGCGTCGCCTGTGAAGACGGCACCACCTGCGATTTTGGCTCCATGGGCGACACGGCCTGCGCCAGCGACGAGGAGTGTGGCGAGAACGAGGCGTGCATGGACACGGGCTTCTTCGGCGCCTACTGCACCGCGCTCATCTGCGGCGGCTCCGCCGACACCGTCCTCTACGGTCGCTATGTCTGCAACTCGGGCGACGTGGCCAACGAGGTCTGTAATGACGACGCTGACGGCCTCCTCAGCACCATCGCCATGGAGATCGACGCCGAGCAGAGCGTCTACCTCTTCGTCGATGGCTATGACTGGCAGGGCAACTATGGCCTCAAGGCGGAGATGGCCTCCGCGCCTGAGATCAGCACCGCCGAGGTCTATTACAACGCCGAGACGGGCCTGACGGGCGTGATGATCACCGGCGATGACGTCAACAATGACATCGTTGGCTTCCACTTCGAGCTGCTCGACGCCGACAACAACGCCATCGATCTGGGTGAGGATGTGCTGTTCATCGAGGGCAGCTTTAACACCGTCGATCCTGAGATCGAGGGCTTCGCTGGCCGCGCCAGCTTCACCATCAACACGGGCATCCAGCCTGCCCACGCCGTCGTCCGCCTGATGGACGCTTCCGAGCTGATGAGCGAGGCCCTTGAGGTCACGCCGATGATGCCTGAGATGCTCGAAGAGGGCGCGGCCTGTGATCCTGAGATGGCCGCCTTCGCGTTCTGCGCGGGTGAGAGCCTCTGCATCGGCGGCGAGGCGCCCGTCTGCACGGTCCTCCAGACCGAGTGCCCCGCCACGATCCCCGTTGAGCCCTTCGCCACCGAGGGCTCAAGCCCCTGGAGCGTCGAGGGCGAGGTCGTCGCAGACGCCGCCATGATCGATCCCGGCTGTGGCTCCGAGAGCCCCTACAGCGGCTATGCCTTCACCGCCCCCGCTGCGGGTGAGTACCATGTCCACCTTGAGCCCGTCGGCGAGGGCTTCGACACCGTGCTCTCCGCGCGCCACTACTGCGGCGAAACGAACAGGGATCTGGCCTGCAATGACGACGGCGTTGACGCGGCGGGCGAGGACCTGGACCTGCGCAGCGGCTTGAGCTTGACCCTCGAAGAGGGCGAGATCGTCTATCTCTTCGTCACGGGCTACAGTGGCGCGCTTGGCGGCTTCACGATGATCATCACCGCCCTCTAAGATCCCACCTTTCCAGCCTCCTCTGCCAAGCTAACCCCTCGAAAACGCAATAAACCTCCCTGCGCCCTTCGCGCCGCGCTCTGAACCTGTTAGCGTGGGGCGGGGGGCTGAGCCCCCCGTTCGGACGAACCCTCCAGGTTCGCCCTCACCACGCCCTGCAACCGCTGCGCGCTTGCATTCCACGCGGGAGGCGCTTGATGAGAATCACCAATCAAACTGTGCAGCGACGCGCGCAGAACGCGCAGATCAAGAACCAGCAGCGCTTAGAGCAGGCTTTTGCGCGGCTCGCCTCCGGCTCACGGATCAACAGCGCCGCCGATGACGCGGCGGGGCTGGCCATCTCCTCGCGCATGACCTCCCAGATTCGCGGCTACGATCAAGCCATCCGCAACGCCAATGATGGCATCTCGTACGCTCAGACCGCTGAGAGCGCGCTGGGTGGGCAGACCGAGGCGCTGCAACGGATGCGGGAGCTGACGATCCAAGCGGGCAATGGCATCCTCAATGATCAAGATCGCCGCGCGATCCAAGCCGAGATGGACCAGCTCAGCGAGCAGATCGGGCAGCTGGGACAGACCGAGTTCAACGGCCAGCGTGTCCTGGCAGGCGAGGGGGGCGGGGCGTTTCAGGTGGGGGCCAACCCCAATGAGACGATCGCGATGCCGCGCTTGTACTCACAGCCCGAGAGCTTGGGGACGGCGCCGGTCACCACGAGCGGCGAGATCGATCCCTCGGGGCTCCAGGCGGGTGAGCTGAGCATCAACGGCGTGGATATCCGCGCGACGCAGGCGGCGGATGACACCCTCTCAACAACCCAAAACGACGCCAGCGCCATCGCCGTCGCCGCCGCGATCAACGACGTGGCCGCTGAGACGGGCGTCACCGCCACCGTGGAGGCGGCCATCGTCGAGGGGGGCGCGGCCATCGGCGGCGGCGCCCTGGGCGCCACCGACAGCCTGAGCATCAACGGCGTGGCCATCGCCGGTGAGTTCAACGCCGATGACGCGGGCGGCGGGCTGGTGGACGCCATCAACGCCGCAGCTGAGCAGACAGGCGTCACCGCCAGCCTCACCGAGCAGGGGCGCCTGAGCTTGACGGCGACGGACGGGCGCAACATCGCCGTGGAGCTGACGGGCGCGGCGGGCGCGGTGACGGGCCTCTCCGCAGGGGTCACCACCGGGCGCGTGGCGCTGCGCGGCGAGGATCAGTTCACCCTCGGCGGTACAGATCCAACGCAGGCGGGCTTCGAGGCCGGGATGGTTGGCCGCGCGCCGGAGCGGGCCATCTCGCGCGTGGATGTGCGCCGTCAAGAAGGGGTCAATCCGGCGCTGGAGAGCATCGACCGCGCCTTGGGCGAGGTGACGCGGGATCGCGCGCGCCTCGGCGCGATTCAAAACCGCTTCGGCTACACGATCGACAACCTCACCGCCACCTCAGAGAACCTCAGCGCCGCCCGCAGCCGCATCACGGACACGGACTTCGCCGAGGAGATCTCGCGGATGCTGCAAGCCCAGATCAAGCAGCAAGCCGAGATCTCCGTCATGAGCCAAGCCAACGCCTCAAACCAATCGGCGATGCGCCTCCTCGGCGGCGCTTAAGCGCAGCCTGCCTGGAAGCTGAGAGAGCTTGGGGGGTGAGCTGGGGCGGGTTTACTTGAGCTTGCTCAGCAGCTCAGGGACGACCTCGAAGAGATCGCCGACGATGCCATAGTCGGCCACCTGGAAGATGGGGGCCTCCTCGTCCTTGTTGATCGCCACGATGACCTTGGAGGACTTCATGCCCGCCAAGTGCTGGATGGCGCCGCTGATGCCAATGGCGAAGTACAGATCCGGGGCGACGACCTTGCCGGTCTGACCCACCTGCCAGTCATTGGGCACCCAGCCCGCGTCCACGACGGCGCGGGTCGCGCCGATGGCCGCGCCGAAGTGATCGGCGAGGGGCTCGATGATCTCCGCGAACTTCTCCTTGCTCTTGAGCCCGCGGCCCCCAGAGATGATCACGCTCGCCTCGGTCAACGGCGGGCGATCAGACTCCACGATGTCCAGCTTGACGAACTCCATGCGCAGCGCGCCGGCGTCCACGCCCGCCTCGACGGCCTCCACGGGGCTCTCGCCGCCCGTGGCCTGCGCCGCCTCGAAGTCGGTGGGGCGGATGGTCATCACCTGGATGTCGGTGTTGATCTTGACCTTGCCGTAGACGTTGCCCGCCCACATGGGGCGGAGGTAGATGGGGCCATCAAGAATGTCAACAATATCACTGGCTTGGCCGGCCTCAAGGCGCGCGGCGACGCGCGGGGCGACGTCCTTGCCGATGGCCGTGCCCGCCATGACCACGAACTCCGCGCCTGCCGCCTTGATCACGCTGGCGTAGGCCTGGGCGTAGGCCTGGGCGGTGTAGCGCTCCAAGGTGGCGTCCGTGGCGGTGTAGACCTTGGCGGCGCCGTAGCCCGCCACGTCCTTGATGGTCCCCTCGATCACGCCGCCGACGAGGGCGATGTCGAACTCACCGCCGACGATCCCCGCCAGCTTCTTGGCCGCGCCGATGGCGTTGTAGGTGGCGTTGGACAGCTTGCCGAGTTGCTGCTCAGCGAGGACGATAATTTTGCTCATCTTCTCTACTCTCCTCGCGCCTGCTTAAAGGACCTTGGCTTCGTTCTTGAGCTTGTCGATGAGCGCGTCAACGCTCTCGACCATGACGCCCGCCTTGCGGCTGGGGGGCATCATAAACCCGACCGTCTCCACCTTGAGATCCAGCTCCACGTCCAGATCGTCAGGCTCCATGGTCTTGAGGGGCTTGCGCTTGGCCTTCATGATGCCGGGCAGGCTGGGGTAGCGCGGCTCGTTGAGGCGCAGATCCGTGGTGATCACGGCGGGGAAGCTGAGCTTGATCGTCTCTACGCCGCCATCCACCTCGCGCAGGACCGTGGCCCCGGCCTCGCCGTCCATGTCGATCTTGTAGGCGAAGGTGGCCTGCGGCCAGCCCAGGTACTCCGCGACCAGCTGGCCGACCTGGTTGTTATCGCCGTCCACAGCCTGCTTGCCCAAGAGGATCAGATCCGGCTCCTCCTCCTCGGCGATCTTCACCAACATCCGCGCCACGGCGTCGGAGTCGAGATCCTCCTCGGCGCACTCGACGAGGATGCCGCGATCGGCGCCCATGGCCATGGCCGTGCGCACCTCCTTGGTGGCCTCCTCATCGCCGATGGCGACGGCGACGATCTCGACCTCGATGTCATCGTCGTCGAGCGCCTCTTTGATCTGCAGCGCCCCCTCAACAGCGATCTCGCAGAAGGGGTTCATCTTGTACTCCATGGCGTCCCAATCCACGCCAGAGAGGTCCTTTTTGAGGACTATCCGTGTGTCTGGATCGGTGACCCGCTTGGCCGTGACGAGGATCTTCACGTCGCTGTCTCCCTGGGGTTAAGCGCTGACGCGCGGTGAAACTCAGTGTCTGTAGAATCCCCCTCTTGAGCCTGTCAAGGCTTATCCGCACGCCTGTTTGAAAATCGACGCGGCGCGTCATTTTGCGCCTCAAGGGCGCGCGTGTCGGAGGACGAGGGGCGCCTATCTTGTTGGAATTAGAGTTTTATTTCTTCTTTACCGCGTCGGACTTGGGCTTGGTCTTCTTGGGCTTGGCCTTCTTGGGCTTGGTCTTCTTGGGCGAAGCTTTCTTGGGCGGAGCCTTCTTGGCCTTCTTGGGCGGAGCCTTCTTGCCCTTGGTTGCCTTGCCCTTGGCTGCCTTGGGCTTGGCCTTCTTGGGCTTCTTGGCCTTCTTGACCTTGACCTTCATCGAGAGCCTCAGCAGCGGATCGGCCTGCTGCGGCCCATAGAGCAGCGTGTACGTCGCCCATGAGGCGATCACCCGCTTGACGTACCCGCGCGCCTCCTCATAGGGGATCGTCTCCACGAAGAGATCCAGCGGCAGATCTCCCCGCGCCTTCATCCAGCGCTTGAGCGCGCCCGCGCCCGCGTTGTAGCCAGCGGGGATCAGCGCAGGGTTGCACGATGTCGTCTCTTGGACATAGGCCAAGAAGCGAGCGCCGAGCTTGATGTTGAGCGCGGGGATCGTCAGCCGCGCCTTGGTGATGCGCCCCTCCCCCGGCTCGGCCATCTGCTGCCCCGTGGGCAAGATCAGCTGCATCAAGCCCACGGCGTTGGCGAAGGACTCCGCCGCAGGCGCGAAGCCGCTCTCCTCTCGGATCACCCCCCACACGAAGCGCGGATCGACGCCCGCCGCCGTCGCCGCCGCCTCCACGGCGGGCTTAAAGGGTGTGGGGTAGGCGATGCGCCAGTAAGGGCGGCCGACGTCGCTGAGCGGGGCCAGGAAGCGGAACTCAGGGCGCTGGCGCCTGAGGATGTTGTGGCTGATGGGGTGCATCCCCGCCGCGTCGAGGATCACGGCGCTGATCAACTCCAAGCCCTCGTGACCCGCCATCGCCTGCTTGAGCGCGCGCTGGGTCGGCTGGGGTAGACCCAGGCGGGCGAGGAGCCGGGCGCGGTCGAGGGCCTCGCCCTGGAGCGCCTCGGGGACAGGGCCACCGCCCTGGGGCCACTGGGGGCCATAGGCGCTGTGGGCCTTGAGCGCGTCGAGGGTGTAGCGGCGCGCCGCCTTGACGCCCGCGAGATCACAGAGGCGGCTGTAGGCCAAGAGCGCGTACCAGCCCAGCGGCGCGCTGGTGATCGTCGCCTCAAAGCCCGAGATCGCCGCGCGGCGGCGCCCCTGGAGCTGGTCCAAGCGCGCGCGCCAGTAGAGCGCCCGCCCCCCGTCGCGGTGGGAGAAGTCGCGCACCAGCTGATCGTCGAGGCTGAGCACCTCGCGGGCGTCCTTGTAGCGCTTGGCGAGGATCATCGACTGGGCCACGAAGAAGACGGCGTCCGGCACCATGTCGCCCTGGGGGTGGCTGGCGACGAGGGCCTTGACCCAGGCCCACGCGCCCTTGAGATCTTGGCGATCTTCGATGAGGTGGCGCGTCTCAAAGTAGCCCGCGTCGTCGCTGAGGCGGTGGCTCGGGTGGCGCTCAAGGAGCGCGCGATGGCTGGCGGAGGCGGCGTCCTCATCGCCCATCCGCTCAGCGGCTTGGCCGTAGAGGTAGAGCGCCCAAGGCGCCAGCGTCGCCCCCGCGCGCTGGCAAGCCTCCACGGCCACCTTGAGGTGCGGGGTGCCCTCCTTCCAGCGACGCAGCTTGCGCAGCGCGCGGCCCAGCTCATAGCGGTGGCGGCAGGTCAAGGCGTCGTCAAGCTCCTCGTCGAGGAGCGGCGTGAGGCTGTCTACGACCGTCTCGCTCCAGTGGCGCTTGGCCAACCGCTCCGCGCGCTCAATCCAAGCCTCAGCGCCCCGCGCCGTCCAGCGCAGCGCCAGCTGAGGGCGCCGCAGCAAGAGCGCCTTGACCAGCGCGCGCCCCTCCTTGGCCGTCCAGCGCGTGGGGTGCTCCTGATCCAGCCGCAACAGCAGCGTCAGCGCCGCTTCAAAGCCGCCTCGGTCAAACTCCAGCCGGGCCAACCCCAGAAGCCCGACGTGGATCTCACTGGCCTGGCCGCTGTCGATGAGCCCTTGGTAGGCGGCGCGGGCCTCATCGAGTCGGCCAAGCTCCCTTAACGCCCTGGCCCTGACCCGCAGCGCGGGCCAGCCCTCGACGCCCTCCACCCGCTCAAGCGCGCGGGCATAGTCGCCGGTGTTGAGCAGCGCTTGGCCGCTGATCTCACGGATCATGCCCTTGAGCAGCGGCAGCTTGGCCTCAAGGCCCGCCAACGCGCGCGCCGCCTCGGCGTCCTCCCCCGCTTGGCTGAGCAGCCAGCCCCGGACAAAGCGGGCGTGGGGTGTGCGCTGGGTGATCTGATCTGCGGCGCGGCGCCAACGCTTGAGGGCGATCTCGGCGCGCAGGGCGTCGTCTTGGCCCAGCTTGATCGGCGTCAGCGCGGGGCGTGGTGGGGCGAGGAGGGCGAGGAGGAGGAGGAGCGTCATGAGGGTGGCCTGGGTGGGTAGAGGCGGGCGAGGATCGCATAGTGAGCGTGATGGATAAAGAGCGGCGTGAGCGGCAAGATGCTACAACCACGCGCCAGCGACGAGCCAGATCGGGTGGCCACGAGCGCAGACAGGCTATTGGCCTGTCGACCATCGTGGCTGCTTGAGGTGGCCGTTGATGGTGATGTGGGTGTGGCTGATTGGTGCTCACGCCGCTCTAAAACCTTTTGGCTGCGCGGCGGCCCCAGACAGGCGACAATGGGCGCGGTGAGGTCGGCTGGCGCGGGCGCGCCGGGGAGCTGAGGTTGACTTTGGATGAGCGCCGCCTCGTGCGCGGGTTGAAGGCTTATGATGAGCACGCCTTTCGTGAGATGGTGCTGCTGTATCAAGGGCGCATCTACAACATCTGCTATCGCATGCTGGGCAACCCCTGCGACGCCGAAGATCTCGCGCAAGAGACCTTCCTGCGCGCCTTTCGTGGCATCCAGGATTATCAGCACAAGGCCAAGCTGGGGACCTGGCTGTACCGCATCGCCGTCAACCTCTGTAAGAACTACCTCGGCTATCGCCATCGTCGGCGCAGCGCCTCCGTCGATGACATCCCAGAGCGGCACTGGCGGCGGACCTCCATGCCCATGACCGGCGCGCCCGCCCCGCAGCCCGATCAGTGCTATGAGCACGATCTGGCGCAAGCGCAGATCCAACACGCCTTGGCGGCGCTGACCCCCGAGGCCCGCGAGGTGCTGATCCTCCGCGACATCGAGGGGCTGAGCTATCAAGAGATCATCGAGGTGACGGATTTGCCGATCGGCACCCTAAAATCAAAGCTGTGGAGAGCGCGCGTCGCTTTTAAGGATGCGTATGAGCGCGTCAAGAAGGTGAACCCATGAGCCATGAGCGTGATGAGGCGCTGCTGGGGCAGATGAGCGACTACCTTGAGGGGGATCTTCAAGAGGCGCAGCGCGCTGAGCTAGAGGCGCTGCTGCGTGAAGATCCAGCCTTCGCCTCGGAGCTGGAGGCGGCGGCGGAGAGCCGCGCCCTCTTGGCGGGCCTGGCCCCCGCCCCGGTGCCCCAGCACTTCCTGAGGAAGCTGCAACGCCGCGTGCGTCGCCGCACCGGAGGGCGCCTCTTGGGCCACCGCGCGGCCCAGCCCAGCTTCCGCTTCTCCATTGAGATCTTCGTCGTCATCGCCGTGGTGGTGATGTCCGCCTGCTGGCTGCTCCTGCAGAGCGCCTCGCAGCAGGCCTTGCCCAAGGGGCCGCTGGTGGAGGACACGCGCCCCCTCCAGCCTTAGAGTCCCTCCCCCAGCTCAAGCGCTTGGACCTTCAGCCGCACAGGCCCGCTGCGGATCAGCCGCGTCGCCCGCGCCTGAAGATCCGCCTCTAGGCGCGCCTGCCCAGCCTCGTCGGTGAGGCCCTCGGGGCGGCGGTGGCGCATCAAGAACAACACCATGCGTGAGATCTGCGCGCGCTTGCGCCGCAGCTCTCGCCGCGCGGCGCGCCCCTCCGCTTGGATCTCAAGCGTCAGCCGCGCGGTGATCTGGCCGCCCTGAAGCGGGGTGGTGTAGGGGCCGAATTGGAGCGCGGGCTCGGGCGCGGGCTCGGGCTCAAGCGCAGGCTCAGGCGTGGGCTCAGGCATGGGCTCAGGCGCAGGCTTAGGCATGGGCTCAGGCATGGGCTCAGGCGTGGACGCGGGCTCAGGCGCGGGCTCAGGCGTGGGCTCAGTGAGCGCGGCGTCGAGGGTGAGGATCGTGTGGCTCGGCGCGGCGTCGCGTGTGGGCCACATCAGCAGCAAGAAGAGCGCGCTGAGGAGGATGAAGGCTGCGGCGATGAGGGCGCGGCTCATGTGTCTCGGCCTTGGTCAACGCGTGACGCCGCCCACACTAGGCTTCCCCAAACTTATCCAAGATGCAGGCGCCAATCGCCTCCAAGGCGGCGTCTTGGTCCACTCCGCTGCATCGCACAATGACCTCGGTGCCCTTGCCCGCCGCTAACGTCATCAAGCCTAAGATTGATTTGGCGTTGACTGGCTCGCCGTTGACCCGCGAGATGGTGATGTCTGAGCTAAAACGCCCTGTGACACGCACCAATGTCGCCGCAGCTCGCGCGTGCAGCCCTAATATGTTGGATATCTTGAATGTTTTGACGACCGGCGGAGACATTCAACCTCTCTTTATCAATTAAATGAGCGGGAACATTCTGTTTAGTATGTAAATGAGGACAAAAGGCGATATGAAAGCGACAGCATATACGATTATGATACTCGTTCTTCTGCGAATTGCCATAAATGTAATACCTGCAAGCGTAAAGTATAAAAAGAAATCCGTAGGAAATTCTAGATCTCGATCTGAGAGATGCGCTTTATGGTTAAAAATTACAGAGAAATAAGCAATCGCAATCGCAGATAGATATTGTAGGGCCTTTGAATACAGGGGCATGCTTGTTTTGGTCATATCAATCACGGCTTCGATTCCATATCGGTAGCCCGCGATAAACCCTGAGAGCCTGAGCGAGAGATGTACGACGTTGTAGAGCGCTAAAAACAAAAGCGGCGCCCAGATGATCTTCATCAGCATCAGACCCACGACGCTGATCGCTAAGAAGGGGCGCAAACTCGACCAAAAGAAGCTGTCACCCACCGCCGCGATGCCCGTCATCGCCGCTTGCTTCATCGCATGGACGCTCTCGGGGGGCTGGCGGCCCGCCGCGATCTCTTCTTCGAGGTTGAGCGCGGCGCCGATGACTCGGGCGCTGAGGTAGGGGTGGCTGTTGAAGATCAGGAGGTGGCGCTTGAGGGCGAGGGCGAGGGCTTCGTCACGCCCCGCGTAGAGGCGCTCTAGGGCAGGCGAGAGGCAGTAGGCGAAGCCCACGTTCTGCATCCGCTCGTAGTTGAAGACCGCCTGGAAGAGCAGGCTGCGCAAAAAGACCCGCGTCAAGCACCATCGGCTCATCGCTGTAGCCCCTCCCAGAAGCCCAGGCCGATGAAGAGGAGCGCGGCCAGCGCGAAGGGCTTGCGCTCACGCAGCATCGTCAAGGCCACCCCGCAGCCGAGCGCAGGGAGGATGTAGTAGGCCAGGGTGTTGACCGTGTAGCTCAGCGAGGGGCTCTCGGCGTAGAGCGGGGTGATGAGCACCAAGATCAAGGCGATGAGCAGGGCGCTGAGCCCCAAAAGCAGCGTGTTGAGGCTAAAGAGCCATAGGAGCGCGCTCCAGGGGATGAGGCTCAAGGCGCGGGTGTCATGGCGCGCGGCGGCCTCCTCGGCGCGCTGGGAGAGCTTGACGTTTTGGCGATCAAGGCGGATCTCGATGGCCCGCCCCGCCTCGCCTACAGCCAGCCCCATCAGCAGCGCTGGCACCCACACCTCGGGCGCGCTGGCTTGGGCGCTGGGCTCCAGCCGCTGAAAGAAGATCACCCCCCCCGCCGCAGCCAACCCCGCGATCGTCTCGTTGGAGGGGACGGTGGTGCCAAAGAGCACCGAGCCCAAGAAGAGGAGCTGGATGATCGCCGCTAACCACAGGAGTGATTGGCCGCCGTCAGGGCTAAAGAGGAGCCCCAGCAGCGGCACCGCCACCAACGGCTGGGAGATCATCAGCTGTAACGCGCTGCGCCGATCCAGGGAGATGACCCCCCCCGCTAAGGCGATCCCCATCGCGTCCCAGGCCAGCTCAGTGGCGTTCATTCGTCGAGCATATCGTTAAGGTTGATTGGGTTTTGGACCGGGAGGCTTTGGATCTCAATCGCCACTCCCTGATCCATTAGCTCTTTGAGCAGCTCAATGTCATCTGGGCCAAGGAAGACCGCGCTGGTGATCGCGTGGCGCCCTGGCCCATGGTGGATGTTGCCGATGTTGAGCGTGTCAAAGGGCGCGTCATTGAAGAGGCGCCGCGCGTCGCTGATCGTCTCAAGTAAGATCAGCGTCCGCGTCGTCTCCCCCTCACGCCCATTGAGCCACGTCGCCGTCTCCTCAATCGGCCAGACCTCAAACTCGACGCCCTGGGGGATGGCCATGCGCGACATGGCGATCTGGAGCGGGTTGTTGGGGACCTGATCGTTGGCGATGATGATCCGCTGTAGCCGCAGGTGGGGGAGCCACGTGGCGATGATCTGACCATGCACGAGGCGGTTGTCCACGCGGTAAAAGGGGTTCACGCGCCGCTCCCTCGCAGGAGCGCGCCAGCGACCCGAATCCCCTCCTTGGCGCCTTCGCTGACCTCGGCGGCGACCTGGGCCAGCGGCCCCTCGCGGACGCTGTAGAGCTTGAGCAGCATCGGCAGGTTGACGCCGGTGATGACCTCCACCTTGTCGCTGAGGAAGGAGAGGCTGAGGTTGGAGGGGGTGCCGCCGAGCATATCGCAGAGGAGGACGACGCCGTCGCCCTGCTCCACGCCAGCGATGGCCTCACGCAGCGCGGTGAGGATCGTCTCCATCCCATCCTCAGGCTCCACGGAGACCGTCTCAATGGCGGAGAACTCGCCCACGATCATCTCGGCCGTCTCGACCAGGGCGCGGGCGAGGTTGCGATGAGTACAGATGACAACACCAATCATCAGCTTTCCTTCTCGATATCGCGGTGGCGCACGCGAGGGGCGCGGCCAGTTTGACGTAAGTGCTCAGCGATGCGCTCGGCAAGAGCGACGGAGCGATGCCGCCCGCCCGTGCAGCCAATGGCGATGGTGAGGTAACTCTTGCGCTCACGCTCATAGCCGGGGAGCACCTCCTCAAGCAAGGGCAACAAGCGCTCAAGGAAGCGCCGCGTCATGGGCTGCTCAAGGACATAGTCGCGCACCACCGCCTCAAGCCCCGAGTGGGGGCGCAGCGCGGGTTGAAAGTGGGGGTTGGGTAAGAAGCGCACGTCCCAGACGATGTCCGCTTCTCTCGGGCTGCCATGCTTGAAGCCAAAGCTCATCACCGACAGCCGCAGCGTCGGCTCAACCCCCGAGCTGAAGGCCTGCACGGCGGCCTTGCAGTCATGGACGTTCATCTCAGAGGTGTCGAGCACCACGCTGGCGCGCTCCCGAAAGGGGTGCATCTCAAGCCGCTCATGCTTGAGCGCCTCCAGCAAGGACAACCCCCGCTGGCTGAGCGGGTGAGGGCGCCTGGAGGCGGAGAAGCGCCGCAAGAGGATCGCCTCGCTGGCCTCCAAGAAGAGGATCTCGATGGCGACGCCCTCGGTCTGATCCAGGACCTCCAAGATCGCCTGCGGCTCGGCGACGCTGCGCGCGTCGAGGCCCAAGGCGAGGTGATGGTAGCGCTCATTGGCCACCACCAGCTCGATCAGCTTGGGCAGCAGTGTGGGGGGGAGGTTATCGACGCAGAAGAAGCCCATGTCCTCCAAGGCGTCCACGGCGGTGGTGATGCCCGAGCCGCTGAGGCCCGTCACCACGATGAGGCGGCGCTCATTCACAGTAGCCCTCCTCACCTTGCCCCAGCTCAATGGCGTCGCGCGGCGTAAACCCCGCCGCGATGTTCTTGCGCAGCCGCTCGGCGAAGGCCGAGGCCGAGTGTGTCCCTTGCAGCCTCAAGAGGTGGTTGCGCGCCGCCACCTCGATGATCAGGCTCAGCGAGCGGCCCGAGCGCACCGGCAAGGTGATGTGCTCTACTTTCACCCCCGCGATCTGCGTGTAGTGCGTGTCCAAGCCCAGCCGCTCATAGTGCGTGTCGTTGTCCCACTCCACCAGCTCAACGACCAGCTCCACCCGCTTGCGGTCCCGTACCGCCGCCGCGCCAAACAGATCCTTGACGTTGAGGATGCCCAAGCCACGGATCTCAATGTGATGGCGGGTCATCTGCGGGGCGACGCCGACGAGGTGATCTTCGGCCTCCTTCTCCAATAAGACCAGGTCGTCGGAGACGAGGCGATGGCCGCTGGCGAGCAGTTCCAAGGCCACCTCGCTCTTGCCGATCCCGCATTTGCCCAAGAGCAAGATCCCCACGCCGTGGACATCGACGAGGACGCCGTGGCGGCTCTCGCGCGGGGCCAAGCGCCGCGAGAGGTATTGGTTGATGCGGTGAGAGGCGTGGGCTGAGCTGAGGGGCGTGGCCAGGAGCACGAAGCTGTGGCGATCGCTCAGCTCAATGAGCTTGGCGCTGGGCGTCTGCCCCGCCGAGATGATCAGCATGGGGAAGGGGATCGAGACGACCTTCTCCAGCAGCTCATCGGCGATCTCCGCAGGCTGCTGCTGCAAGTAGCTCTGCTCTGAGAGCCCCAACAGCTGCACGCGATCACTCTCCATGTGGGCCGTCGAGCCCGTGAGGGCCACGCCCAAGCGCTGCACCGTCGGCTGGCAGATCAGCCGCCCCAGCCCTTGGAGTCCCGAGACAGGCTTAAACAAGCCGCCGCTGAAGAGGGCGTTGATGCACTCGCCGACGCTGACCTCAAGGATCATCCTCGCCCCCGCTCAGATCGGCGTCGCCAAGAGGGCGCGGATCTGCTCGCTGTAGGCCTCACGCATGGGCAGCTCATAGTCGATCTCCAGGCGCCGGCGTTGGGTGATGACCCGCTCTTGGGTCTTGGGGTTGAAGCCCTCGTGCTCGACCTCGATCCAGCGCAGCCCGACGCCTCGCTTTTGCCAGCTGGGCACGTCATTGAAGTTGATCCCGCGCTGAAAGAGCAGCTCGTTCTTCTCGGCGATGGAGCGCCCCTCCATGGCCTTATGGGCGGCGCGTCCATGGCGCCCCTCCTCGCGCAGCGCCCAGTAGCAGTGGGCGTTGAGCGCGTTGCGGTGGGCGTCCTCGTTGCGCCAGCGGAAGTAGTCCACCACCAGCTCATCGGTGGGGAGCTGGGAGATCCGGCAATCAAAGACGCCGGGCGCGCCGAAGGCCAAGGAGAAGTGGGCGCTGGCCTCCCCGGCCAGGACAGAGTTGAGCTTGCGCAGCTTGCGCCCAAAGGCGCCCTCATCCTTGGCCAAGAGCAGGGAGATCTCGTCGCTCTCGGTGTAGCCGTAGAGCACGCGCAGGCCGCTGAGCATAAGGCGCTGGGTGGTCGAGACCATCAGATCGCGAAAGCGCACATCGAAGGGCGCTTCAAAGTGGCCTGTCTCCTTGGTCAGCTTGGTGAAGCCGCGCCCGTCGAGGCGCGCCACCATCCACATCTCAGGCAAGACACAGTGATCGTGGGCCGTCTCAAAGCGCCGCATTTTGAGATCGAGATCGTCAAACTTCATCGCTCCACTCCTGGACTGAGAACCCCAGATCATCCGCTGGGCCCTGGGGGCTTTGAGCTTGGACATAGTACAGCGCGTCAAAGCCCTCGTCACGGTGGGGGCGCTTGAGCTGGTGGAGCGTCGCCTTGAGCGCCGCCTCAGGCACCACCCGCGCCCGCGCGGCGTTGCGCGCGAGGCACTCTGAGAGCGTGGAGCGGAGGTAGTAGCCGGTGATCGTAAAGCCCGCCGCGCGCGCCGGGGCGATGTAGCGCGCCCGCGCCGCTGGGCTGGGGTTGGTGTTGTCGATGAGCACCGCCGCCTTGGCGGCGAGGCAGGCCTCGAAGAGCAGCCGCTCACGGTGGCGGGTCTTGAGCATGTCGAGGTTGAGGCGAACGTGGCTGTCGAAGAAGCGGGCGCGCGCGAAGCTCGACTTCCCCGAGCCTTGGAGCCCCATCAAGATCACCAACTCCACTGGATTCACCTCATGGGCGCGTGCGGGGGAGCGAGGATGGCTTAGAACTGGAGCCGCTGCAAGCGCAGCGTGTACTCCGTCAAGGCGTCGGCGGCCTCAAGGGGCAGGCGCTCAAACTGAACGGCGATCTCATGCGTGGCCTCACAGTCGCGGATCTCCTCGGGGATCTCCACCACGCGCACCACGCGCAGGAGCGCCCGCCAGCGCTCCGGCCGCGCGGCGACGCCCAGCTCGCACAGGAGCAGATCCTCATCTTGGAGGTGAGGCTGATCATCCTCGAAGCGGAGCCCTGAGAGGCTGAAGTTCATCAACGGATCAGGCACAGACCACGCGTCGAGCGGGGCGTCATCCTCGGCGCCTTGCAGCCACGCCTCTGGATCCTCATCGACCTTGAGCGGGCGAAAGCGCAGCGGGATGCCCCCGGTCAAGCGCGGCCAGATCCGCTGCTCAGGCGGGCTGCGCTTGCTCTCCTCGGCGATGAGGCGATCGCCGAAGCGCTTGGAGACGACGGCGCTGACCCGCCGCGCCGCGCCTCCCCGCCAGTTAATGACCACACGACTGCCCTCGCGCAGATCACGCGTCTCCTCGAACAGCTCAACCTCATAGGCGCCGTCCTCAAACTTGCGCAGGTGGCCTCGAAACGTGCGGAAGGTCGGCGAGCTGACGTTAACGACGTCTACTGGGATGTCGAGGGCTCGTCCCACTGGCAAAAGCATCTGCTGCGCTCCGATCTGCTCCGGGGGGGGTAACGGCGAAACCCGGGCGCGGCTTAAGGGGCGGCTAGATGAGGATGAGGGTCAAGACGCCCAGGGGCAGGCAATACCAGCCAAAGTGGGCAAACCACCCCCTGCGGACGACGCCCAGCAGCAGCCACAGCGCACCAATCCCGGCGATAAAGGACACCGCCGCGCCCACACCCAGGTTCAACCACGCCTCGGCGGGCGGCGGCGCGGCCAGGAGATCACGGGCCTTGAGCAGCGTCGCCCCCGCGACGACGGGGAGGGACATCAAGAAGCTGAAGCGCGCCGCCGCCTCGGCCTCGATCCCACGGTGGAGCGCCACGGCGATGGTCGAGCCCGAGCGTGAGACGCCAGGCAGGATGGCGAAGGCTTGAGCGAAGCCGATGAGCAGCGCGTCGAGGGCGCCGATGGGCCGATCCCCGCCTCGCCGCAGCAGGGTGCTGAGCAATAAGAGGCCGGTCACGATCAGGGCCACGCCGACGCCGCGCGCGTCGCCGAAGCGGGCCTCCAAGGCGTCTTTAAAGAGGACCCCGAGCAGACCCGCGGGCAGGGAGGCCAGGGCCAGGTAGAGCAGCGTCGGGCTGGGGCGTCGCTTGCGCAGCAGCCCCCCCAGATCCTTCATGAGCCCCCAGACCTCACGGCGGAGGAGCCAGGTGACGCTCAGCAGCGTGCCAAAGTGAACCGCGATCTCAAAGGCCACGCCGTTCTCTAGCCGCGCGTTGAGGAGGCGCGAGGCCAAGACAAGGTGCCCGCTGGAGGAGACGGGGAGGAACTCGGTGAGGGCTTGGATGAGCCCAAGGAGGGCGGCGATCAGCGGCGACATTCAGCGCGCTCCGGGGGGGCGTGGCGGGCGCGAGGGCGCCTCACGATCAAAGGGCAGCGGCGGTGGGCGCGAGGGCGCCTCACGATCAAAGGGCAGCGGCGGCGGGCGCGAGGGCGCCTCACGATCAAAGGGCGGCGGCGGTGGGCGCGAGGGCGCCTCACGATCAAAGGGCGGCGGGCGCGAGGGCGCGCGCTGCTCCGCCACCCTGGGCGCGCCGGGGCGGGTTGAGGACGGCGGCTCGCCTCGCAGACACGCAGGCCAGTCATCGCGCAGGATCGCCCGCGCGGCGGGTGAGAGGGGCCGGTGGCTGAGCAGGAGGGTCTGGAGGTAGATGAGGCGCAGCGTCCGCTCCAGCTCATCCGAGGCGACACGCCCCGCCTCAACTTCACGCAGCGTCGCCTCCACGCGCGGGTTGCGCCCGTTGAGGTAGAGCGCCCCCCCCAACCACTCCGCCTCGACGGCGAAGAGCGCCATCGCCTCCACCGGCGCGAAGCGGCGCAGCGTGACGTGGACCCCCAAGGGCGCCAAGGCCGCTGCCGCCCAGGCCGCCGTCGCCTGCGGCCAGAGCGGATCAGGGCTGATCGGCGGCTCAAACCGCGCCTTGAAGCGATCCCCGTCGAGGTGATGGAGGGCGAGGCCCAGCTGCGCCGCCGCCAGCGTCAACAGCGGCTCATCCTCTGGCGCGGAGGCGAGCACCAAGGCGAGGCCCTGGTGGGCGGCGATGGGGGCCAGCCGATAGAAGCCCTCGACGTCGCTGGTGTAGTACAGGTGCGCGTAGTGGGCGCGGTAGGCGCCCAGGCTCATCAACCCCTCCGAGGTCTGCATTGGCAGCGCGTGGATGAGCCCCATGAGGTGCTGGGGGGACTCCAAGGCCATGCGCTTAAGGGTCGGGCCGTGCGCGGCGATGATCGGCTCAAGCCGCTGCGGCGTCGCCCGCAGCCCCTCAAAGAAGCGACCCAGCGCCGCGCGGATCTCCTCGCGCGGCGCCCCTCGGACCTGCGCGCTGTCCTCGATGAGCGGATCACGCTCGCAGTCGGCGACGACATAGCAGAAGCTCGCCCAGGCAGGCAGCAGCTCCGCCGTCGCCGCGCGCCCCCCTCGCCGCCGCCCCTTGAGCGAGAGGTGATGGCGTCGCCGCGCGCGCGTCGCCGTGGCGGGCAGGATAAAGACGACCCCCTCCAGCTCACAGGAGCGGGCCTCAATGGGGAACCAGTCCAGGGGCGGGGCGCCGAAGAGCCGCTGGCAGAGCCGGGTCAGCGCGGCGCGCGCGCGGGCTGGATCGGCGAAGGTGGTGCGCCATGGCGGCGTGAGGTTGATCTGCGTGGGGGGATCATTGGCCCCACCGTAGAGGTAGAGCGGCCAGCGCAGGAAGGCGGCCTCACGCTCCAGCTGCGCTTGGATTTGGGGGGGCTCAAAGGCGTCGCTGGGGCCAAAATCGTTAAAGAACGTCAGCGTCAGCCCCGGCGGCGCAACAAGCGCATCCTGGAGGCTGTAGGTGCCGTCGATCCAGCCTCGCCAAGCCATCGTCTCTTGGCCGTTGGCGACAAAGAGCCCCACCTCTTCACCCAAGGTGAAGCCCGCGATGACCGCGCGGGCCAGCCGCGCCGAGAGGCTCGCCCCTTGGGGCTGCGCGCCGCGACGCACGCTCTCATTCAGCTCCGCCAAGAGCAGATGCAGCGCCGAGGCGCCGCAGCCAGCGCCTTCAGAGTGCATGATCAGGCTGGCGCGCGGCGCAGCGTCGTACACGCCCTCAGCCCCCTCCACGCGCCCCCCCTCCACGCGCCCCCTCGCGTGGACACCCTGCCCGCCCTCGCGCGCGGCGTAGACATGGATCGCCCCCGTCAGGCGGATATCGCTGAGCGCCTCCAGGTCGTCGATGGCCACATCAAGGGCGGCGGAGAGGGCGTCGAGGTGAAGCTGAGCTGAGAGCCGGCGGAAGTCGCCTTGGAGGCTCGCGCGAGGGGGTGGCATCGGGCGGTTACTGGTAAGCCAGCCGGCAGTCCGGCTCAAGCTCAACGCCGTCGAGGTCCAAGATGGGGCCTTCGACGTCGTTCGTCTCCAAGATCAGGTAGCCACGGCTGCCCTCAGGCGCGTCGCCGCGCAGATCGAGGACGGCGCCAGGCTCAAAGCGGATCTTGGGCGCGGCGAGGTAGATCATGCCGCCCGCGCCGGGGCCGCCCAGCCCGCCGCCGTGGAGGCGACCTGTGTCATCGGCGCCCTGGCCGGGGCCATCGACGCCCTCAATCGCCAAGACCCCGCTGCCGCCAAGGCCGCCCGTGGTCCATGAGCCGTTGCGCTGGGCGTTGCCGCGCTGCGGGGCCGCCGCGCCGCCGACAGAGAGGGCGCCTCGGATGATGATCTCTTGGCTGGCGACGATGAAGATCGCGCCGCCACCCCGCCCGCCCGCGCCGCCACCGCCGCCGCCGAAGCCGTTGCGATCTTGGCCGCCCGGATCACCGAGGCCCGCCGCGCCGCCGCCACCG
>JAHJCH010000323.1 GCA_018813065.1 Myxococcota bacterium | reverse complement strand
TGATGTCACCATGTCCATGACATGTTATGGAACCGCCGCGCCTCCGGGCGGAGGCTTGAACCTCGGCGGCGATCTCTTTGCCAAGCCCGCCGCGCCAGCGCCCGCCGCAGCCCCCGCGCCCCGAGGTGGGGGCTTAAACCTCGGCGGCGATCTCTTCGCCAAGCCCGCTGCGCCCCCGCCCTCCCAGGCCGATCTGGCTGGGCAGTTTGAGTTTGACGAGCCCGAGGATGAGGGCGGCCCAGAGGGTCCGGCGGAGTTCGCCAATCCCTTGCAGATGGGCGAGTACACCCAGGCCGCCGCGCCCATCGATCTCAGCGCCGCTGAGGAAGAGGCGCTGGCCGCCTTCGAGGGCAAGCAAGCGGGCATGAAGCTGTCGATGGCGCTGTCGATCACGGGCGGCGTCGGCCTCTTGATGCTGGTGATCGGCTTGTCGATGGGCAGCGTGCGCAACGCCCGCAAGCAGATCAACATCCAGGTCGAGGACTCCAAGATCATCGCTGAGCGGATGCAGCCCCACGTCGATGAGCTGAAGATGGTCAGCCCCATCATCCAGGGCCTCGCCGTCAGCCTGCGCCAAAACGCCACGGCGGTGGACTGGGACAAGATGAAGTACCTGCCCGAGATGAAGCCCGTTGACGCGGGCATGTTCACCTCGCGGGTGCCGCTCCACCCCGACCTGGCGCGGGTGCTCAACAACGCCATTAGCGACATCAACAAGCTGTCGGCGATGGTCAACGAGCACAAGCGCCTGACCATGGAGGTGGATCTGGCCCAGCTCAAGGCGCTGGAGCAGGGCGATGATTGGCTCAAGCACCAGAACTTCGCCGTGATCTTCACCCCCCCCGAGCCCGTCAAGAAGGGCAAGCGCTTCACCGCGCCGCCGCAGAACGGCAAGCTGGCGGCGATCATCGGCAACAAGCCGCAGCTCAACGAGGAGATCGACAAGTACGAGCTGCTGGTGCTGACCCGCGATGATGAGAAGCCCCGCTCGGTGCCCCTCGACAGCATGGTCTTTGGCATCAGCCAAAAGGATCTGGTCACCAGCGGCGGCGTCAACGTCATGGACCTCTATGTGCGCCGGGTGCGTGAGCTTAATCTCCAACTGGGCAAGATCATGGAGTATCAAGACACGTTCACCCAGGTGCTCAAGCGCGAGGCCAACCGCAGCAAGGTCGTCGAGCTGCTCTAGCCCGCCCGCCCCAGCCTCAGATCGATCGCCCATGCCTGCCCTCGCTCCTCTTGAGATCCTCGCTCCCCTTGAGATCATCGCCACGCTCGGCCCCGCCTCCAGCGAGGGCGCCGCGCTGCGCGCCGTGGTTGAGGGGGCCACGCGCCTGCGGCTCAACGGCTCACATCTCAGCCCCCAGGCGCTACAAGCCTGGCTCCAGCGCCTCGCCGCGCTGCCATCGCGCCCCGTCGTCCTTGATCTCCAAGGCGCCAAGATGCGCGTGGGCCAGTACCCCACGGTGGAGGAGACGCCCGCCCGGCTGACGTTGATCCTCGCCGAGCGCTCCAGCGACCCGCGCCGCGCCCCGATCCCACACCCCGCCCTCTTCCGCGCCGTCAAGCCGGGCGAGCAGATCTACCTCAACGACGCCAAGGTGCGCGGCGAGGTGATCCGCGTCGAGGCCGAGGCCATTGAGCTGAAGATCGAGCGGCGAGGGCCGCTGAGCGCGCGCAAGGGCGTCAACCGGCCCGATCACCCTGTGCCCTTCGAGGGGCTCAGCCCGCGAGATCGGGCGCTGATCGCCGTGGCGGAGGGCTTTAAGGGCGTGGAGTACGCCTTCTCCTTTGTCTATGACGGCGCCGAGGCGGGTCCGCTGCGGGCGGAGATCGGCGAGGGGCGGCGGATCATCGCCAAGATCGAGCGGCCAGAGAGCCTGGCGCGGCTTGAGGCCATCGACGCGGCCTTTGATGAGCTGTGGTTTTGCCGGGGCGATCTGGGCGCGCAGGCGGGGCTGCGCCGCTTGGGGCCGCTCCAGGCGGCGTTCGCGGCGCAGATCCCCCAGCTGCGTGGCCCGGCGATCCTCGCCGGGCAGGTGCTTGAGCACATGACGCGCGCGGCGACGCCCACCCGCGCCGAGGTGGTGGCGCTCTATGAGGCGCGCCGGGCGGGCTGGGCGGGGGTGGTCCTCTCCGATGAGACGGCGGTGGGGGACAACCCGGCGGGGGTGATGGCGCTGCTGGCTGAGCTGCTGGGCGAGGGCCGCGATCAGGGCGGGGCGTGAGCGCATACCCAAAGCCTCGATAATTCGGTAAAGAGGGGCCTCGTTTACCAAAGACAGAGACGCTCTAAGGAAGGAATATGCGCTGGACGCTCTTGACCCTCCTCCTCCTCGGCTGCGGCGATGACAGCTCGACCTCACCCGTGGGCGACGCGGGGCGAGGCGACGGCGAGGTGTCCGCCTTGGAGGACGCCCGCGCCTCCTCGGGGGATCTCGACGGCGGCGAGCGGCCGCGCTCTGACGCCGCGCCGCGCGCCGACGCCGTCGTGGATTTGCCTCAGCCTGACGCCACGCCCCCCGACGCGCTGCCCCCTGACGCGCTGCCCCCCGAGGGCGACTTAGACGATGACGGCGTGCCCAACGGCGAAGACAACTGCCCCGCCGCCGCCAACCACAGCCAGGCCGACGGCGACGATGACGGGGTGGGCGACGCCTGCGATGTCTGCCCTGAGATCGCCGACGCGGCGCAGGGCGACAGCGACGGCGACGGCGTCGGCGACGCCTGCGACGACGATGACGGCGACGGCGACGGCGTCCCTGACAACGAGGACACCTGCCCCCGCGTCGCCGATCCCACGCAGGCCGACGGCGACGATGACGGGGTGGGCGACGCCTGCGATAACTGCCCCTCGACGCCCAACTTCAGGCAAGAGGACGCCGACGGCGATGGCATCGGCGACGCCTGTGAGATCCCCGGCGACGGTGACGGCGACGGCGTGCCCGACGCCGAGGATGTCTGCCCCAATGCGGCCGATCCCGCCCAGCTCGACGGCGACGATGACGGGGTGGGCGACGCCTGCGATAACTGCCCCTCGACGCCCAACTTTAGCCAGCTCGACAGCGACGGCGACGGCGTCGGCGACGCCTGCCCCGGCCATATCCCCGGCGATGATGACGGCGACGGCGTGCCCGACGCCGCCGATAACTGCCCCCAGCGGCCCAACTCCGGGCAGCTCGACGGCGACGGCGACGGCGTGGGCGATCCCTGCGATAACTGCCCCCGCGCGGCCAACCCCGCGCAGACAGACACCAACGGCGACGGGCGCGGCGACGCCTGCCAGGGCGACGCGCCGCCAGACGCCGACGGCGACGGCGTGCCCGACGCCGCCGACAACTGCCCCGACGCCTTTAACCCCGGCCAAGAAGACGGCGACGGCGACGGACAAGGCGACGCCTGCGCCCCTGGCGCGCCCCCCTCGGACATCGACTTCGACGGCGTGCCCGACGTGGGCGACAACTGCCCTGTGTTCTACAACCCGGGGCAAGAGGACGGCGACGGCGACGGCGTCGGCGACGCCTGCCAAGGCGGCCCTGATAGCGACTTCGACGGCATCCCCGACGCCGAGGACAACTGCCCCTTTGCCTATAACCCCCGCCAAGCCGACGCCGATCGCGACGGCCAGGGCGACGCCTGCGAGCCTGAGAGCATCGACGGCGACTTTGATCGCGTGCCCGACGTGGAGGACAACTGCCCCGCCCTCTACAACCCCGAGCAGAACGACCGCGACGGCGACGGCATCGGCGACGCCTGCGATGTGCCCCTCGACGGCACATGGGTCAGCGTCGAGGCCAGCTGGCAGGGCGAGAACACCAACGTCAACCTGCACCTGCTGCACCCGCTGGGGCGCTGGTACAACACGACGTGGGATCTCTACAGCCAAAACCCCAACCCCGCCTGGGGCCTGCCTGGGCTGATCATCGACGCCGCCCAGCCTGGCGTCACCGAGCTGATCACCGCCAGCCTCACGGGGGGCGTCTACCTCATCGCCGCCGAGTTCGCCTTGCTCCAGCCCGAGCCCGACAACGACGCCGAGGTCACGGTGGTCATCGGCTGCGGCGGCCAGCGCGTCACGCTCGGGCCGCTGACCCTGACCCACCCCTACGCCACGGGCCTCTCGGATCTATGGCAGGTGGCCCGGCTCACCCTGCCCGAGTGCCTGCTCGAGCCCATCGGCGACGGCGCCGACGTGGCGGAGACCCTCTGTGGCTTCGGCGCCTGCGCCGTCTGCAACGGCTGCGAGGCGGGGATCTGCGCGGGGGTGGACTGCCCGCACAGCGACTGCGATCTGCGCCAGGGCGTCTGCCTTGATCCCTGCGAGGGGATCAGCTGCGTGGCCCCCGAGGTCTGTGATCCGGGGCTGCGGGCCTGCGTGCGCACCAACTTAGGCCCCTGTGAGCCCTGCGAGGGCGACGCCCAGTGCGCCGCCGAGGGGGCCGATCGATGCAGCCTCTTCCCCGACGGAGGGCGCTTTTGCAGCTCAGGCTGCCGCCGCGATGAGGACTGCCCCCAGGGCGCGCTGTGCTACACCGACGAGGTCGCCCGCGCCCGCTTCTGCGCGCCGCAGACCTTGACGTGCGTAGATCGCTGCGGCGGGGTGAGCTGCCCGGCGGATCAAGCCTGCGATCCGCTGACGGGCGTCTGTGGCGCGCCGCGCTGCCTCACCGCCGCAGACTGCGGCGTCGAGGAGTACTGCGGGCGCGAGGATCGCCAATGCCACCCCTCGGGCCAAGGCGAGATCCCGCTTGGCGAGCGCTGCGAGGCCGATGAGGCCTGCGCGCCGGGCACCGTCTGCGTGCTCACCGCCTGCCTGGCCCTCTGCGAGCGCGACGCCGACTGCCCTGACGAGGCCGCCTGCCTCGCGGATGTCTTCAACCCCAACCGCGCTGTATGCAGCATGTTTTGAGGTGGGCGTGATGCACCTGAGCTTAACCTGGACGCGCCTCGCGGGGCTCTGCGCCCTCGCCGTGGCGCTGGGCTGCGAGGACGAGGCCCCTCAAGGGGGCGCTGATGGGGGTGGGGGGCTTGACGCCATCCGCCCCCGGATACTCCTCGACGCCGGGGCGCTTCCGCCGCGCCTCGACGCCGCGCCGCGCCTCGACGCAGCGGCGCGCCTCGACCAAGACCTCGCCGACGAGGGCGGCGCGCCGCGCCTGGACCAAGGGGCGGCGGACGCCGCGTTTCACCCAGACGCCAGCGGAGAGGGCTGCGCCCACGGCGACGAGCGCTGCGCGGGCGAGGACATGGAGATCTGCGTCGATGGGGCCTGGGTGCGTCAGACCTGCGGGGCGGAGGCGCGCTGCCAGGGCGCGCGCTGCTTACCGGTGAGCTGCGAGGCGGGGGCGCGTGACTGCCTTGGTCGGGGACAGACGGCGCTCTGCCAAGGCGGCGCTTGGATCGCCGATGAGCGTTGCCTCGCCGATCAGATCTGCTTCGAGGGCTTATGCGCCTCCTCCGAGTGCGCCAACGCCGCCAGCCGCCGCAGCTACTTGGGCTGCGACTACCTGGCCATGAGCCTGCCCAACGCCATCTTTGATCCACGACAAGGCAGCACCATTGAGGCGCCGATTGGGCTCGTGTTGACCAACCCCAGCCCAGAAGCGACGGCCATCGTCCATGTCTTCGACGCCACGGGCGCCCGCGCCCAGATCATCGATCAGCAGCGCATCCCCATCCCCGATATTGGCCAAGACCTGGGGCTCTCGCCGGTGACGATCCGCTCCGAGATCCTCGACGCGGCGGGCGACGTCTTCGCCATTGGCCTCTCCTCGGCCGATCGGCTGCCGATCCCGCCGGGCGGGCTGGCGACCTTGCTCTTGGACAACAACGGCGCGCCCTCCTTGGGCACGACCCTGCGGGCGGAGGCGTGGCGTGTGCGCGCCGACTCGCCCATCGCCGCCTATCAATTCAGCCCTTACTGCTGCAACTACTCCTTCTCCAACGACGCCAGCCTGCTGATGCCCACCACGGCCTTGGGGCGTGACCACCTCTTCCTTGGGGTGCCGCACTGGTTTATCAGCGAGGGCTTCTCCACGGCCTCCAACCCGGCGGGGCTGGTGGTGATCGCCGCCGAGGACGACACGGAGGTGACGATTGATCTCTCGCGCTCGGCGGCGGGGCACATCGCGGCGGTCAGCGGCGGGGGTCGGGTGCAAGTGGGGGCCAACCGCGTCACGGCCACGCTCGACGCCCAAGAGGCGCTGACGGTGCAGACGCAGGCCAACGAAGAGGCCGTGTTCAACCCCAGCATCACCCAGCCTGATCTCAGCGGCTCGCGGGTGCAGTCCTCGGCGCCGGTGGCGGTGTTCAGCAACCACCAATGCACCTTCTACCCCTCGGATAAGAGCGCCTGCGATCACCTTGAGGAGCAGCTCTTACCCATCGACACCTGGGGCGGGCTCTACGTGTTGACGCCGACGGTGCGGCGTGGCCGAGCGGACACGGAGGTGACGTACTGGAAGATCATCGCCAGCGAGGCGGGGGCCGAGGTGCAGCTCAGCGCGCCCTTCAGCAGCCTCAACGCGCTGCCGCCGGGCTTCCGTGGGGTCCCCGACTGCGCCGACAAGCTGATCGACGACCAGACGCTGCGCCTGGACGGCGAGGGTTACTGCGAGTTTGGCAGTCAAAAGCCGGTGCAGCTGACCTCGGGCGTCTCCTTGATGGTGATGGGGATCATCAGCGGCCAGACCAGCACGGGGGCGGTCGCGCCCTTTGAAGATCCCTTTGGCCGCCACGCGGGGGACCCCGCGATCTTCTTGCTGGCGCCGGATCACCAATACCGCAACAGCTACGCCTTCCTTGTGCCCGACACCTACGCCAACGACTACGTCACGGTGACCACCGATCCCAACGCGCGGATCTTCCTGGACGGCCAGCCGCTTGATCTCACGGGCGCGGAGCAGGTGCCGGGGAGCGGGCGTGTCTTCAAGCACTTTGAGCTTGAGGACGGCGCGCATCGTCTTGAAGGGGATCGTGCCTTTGGGATCTTGGTCTTTGCCTTCGATGACTTCGTGAGCTATGCCTTCACGGGCGGCTTAAACCTCTTGAAGTAGGCTGCGCGTCTTGGAGGTCGTGGACCTCGCAGATGCATTCGAGGTTTGGGGCCTGGGCTTGAGATCTTGGCTCAGGGCGATGATCACAGATCCCCTCGCGCAGCGCCCGCGCCGCGCGTAGCCTTAACGCCCCACGCACGCCGCTCAGAGGTGAGCCGAACTATGCGTTATTTCGCCCTCTTCGCCCTCCTTATCGCCTGCGATGACGCCCACACTTCATCCGATCCCCCTCTGCCTGATGGCCGCGTGCGGGACGCGATGAGCGCGCCGCCCCTCGACGCGCGGGTGAGGCCCACAGAAGACGCTCAGCCTCCAGGAAAGCCAGACGCCCTCAGCCCAGACGCCCTCAGCCCAGACGCCCTCAGCCCAGACGCCCTCAGCCCAGACGCCCTCAGCCCAGA
>JAHJCH010000322.1 GCA_018813065.1 Myxococcota bacterium | reverse complement strand
CGGCGGCACCGGCAACACCGGCGGCGGCGGCACCGGCAACGTGGGCGGCGGCGGCGCGGTCGATCCCGGCGACGCCGAGACCGGCGACGCGCAGTGCAGCGACGGCCAAGACAATGACGGCGATAACCACGCCGACTGTGATGACTACGACTGCACCAATAACCCCAACGTCACGGTCTGTCCCGGCGCCCGCGAGAACAGCGACGCCCTGTGCAGCGATGGTCAAGATAACGACGGCAACGGTCACGTTGACTGTGATGACTATGCTTGTAGCCGCAACATCTGGGTGAGCATCTGCGGCGGCGGCACTGGCAACACCGGCGGCGGCGGCGGCGGCTCCGAGGAGTCCACGAACGCCGCGTGCAGCGACGGTCAGGATAACGACGGTGATAGCCGCGTTGATTGTGATGACTATGACTGCACCAATAATCCTGCCGTCAATGTCTGTGGTCCTCAAGAGAACAGCGACGCGCTTTGCAGTGATGGTCAGGACAATGACGGCAATAACTTTACCGATTGTGATGACTTCGCGTGCAGCCGTAACCCCTTCGTGACCATCTGCGGCGGCGGCACCGGCAACACCGGCGGCGGCGGCGGTGGCTCCGAGGAGTCCACGAACGCCGCGTGCAGTGATGGTCAGGATAACGACGGTGATAGCCGCGTTGATTGTGATGATTATGACTGCACGAACAACCCCGCTGTTAACGTCTGTGGTCCACAAGAGAACAGCGATGCCCTGTGCAGCGATGGTCAGGATAACGATGGCAATAACTTCACCGATTGTGATGACTTCGCGTGCAGCCGTAACCCCTTCGTGACCATCTGCGGTGGCGGCGAGGGCGGCGGCGGCGGCTCGCCGATCCCAGGTGAGGATGAGACGGGCAACGCCCAGTGCAGCGACGGCCAGGACAATGACGGCGACGGCCACCTCGACTGTGATGACTTTGGCTGCCTCAATAACCCCGCCGTGACGGTCTGCCCCGGCCCCCGCGAGAACAGCAACGCCCTGTGCGCCGATGGCGAGGACAATGACGGCAACGGCTTCACCGACTGCGAAGACTTCGGCTGTAGCCGTAACAACTATGTCACCATCTGCGGCGACGCGCCCCCGCCCGCGGAGCCCGAGACGGGCAACGCTCAGTGCAGCGACGGGATCGATAACGACAGCAATGGGCACCTCGACTGCGAGGACTTCGGCTGCTCCAATAACCCCGCCGTCAATGTCTGCGGCCCACAGGAGAACAGCGACGCGCTGTGTGCCAACGGCCAGGATGATGACGGCGATGGCTTCGCCGACTGCGAGGACTTCTCTTGTAGCCGCAACACCTACGTCTCCGTCTGCGATTAGCCCACCCCTACGCCTCCGCGCCTACGCGAGTTTGATCGCGGCGCCGTCTGTGCTATCCCTTTGCCGATGAGCGCCCTGATCCCCTTCATCCTGACCTTCCCGCTCTTTACGGCGGATCTCTTCGTCATCTCCAAGGATGGCGTGCCCACGATCACCAATCAGAAGAAGTCAGGCGCCCGCGTCCTCTACAAGATGCGCGATAAGGGCGGCGGCGCGCGTGATAAGGCCAGCCGACGGCGCGCCGCGCAGGTGGGGCCGACGACCCGCGCG
Organism: Myxococcota bacterium; assembly: GCA_018813065.1. Classification (GTDB taxonomy): domain Bacteria; phylum Myxococcota_A; class Bradymonadia; order UBA7976; family UBA1532; genus JAHJCH01. The sequence goes on along the minus strand of JAHJCH010000322.1, from coordinate 27,850 downwards.
CGGGTGCGGGCGTTCTCCCCCTTCGTCAAGCAAGCCGAGGCGCACTATAAGCTCCCCGCCGCGCTGATCTGGGCGGTGATGAAGACCGAGAGCGGCTTTAACCCGACGGTCGTCAGCAATAAGGGCGCGCAGGGCTTGATGCAGCTGATGCCCGACACCGGGCGAGATATGGGCGTCACCGATCCCTTTGATCCCCAACAGAATATCCTCGGCGGCGCCCGCTACCTGCGGCTGTTGGCCAACCGCTTTAACGGGGATCTGGTCCTGACGCTGTCGGGTTATCACGCGGGGGGCGGCGCGGTGAACTCGGTGGGCGGCATCCCCTATAGCCAGACGGCGGAGTATGTCCGCCGCGTCCTCAACGCGTATTACGCCTATCAGGTTAAACCCCCAGACGCGGATCTATAGATGAAGCGCACCCTCAAGGCTGAGCTGCTCAACCTCCCCAATATGCTCACGCTCGGCCGCGTCGCCGCGATCCCCTTCGTGATGCTGTTGATCTGGCGCGGAGAGGCGATCCACTGCGTGATGGCCGCCTGGGTCTATGCCGCAGCGACCCTCACCGACTTCTTCGATGGCTGGCTCGCCCGCCGCTGGGGGCTGGTGACCGTGATGGGGAAGTTCCTCGATCCCCTCGCCGACAAGCTCTTGGTCATGGCGATGCTCTTTATGTTGGTCTATCTCCATCGTCTGCCCGCCTGGATCGCCGTGGTGATCCTCAGCCGTGAGATGGTCATCAACGGGCTGCGCTCCATCGCCTCCTCTGAGGGGCTGGTCATCCCCGCCGGGCGCGGGGGCAAGATCAAGACGGCCTTGCAGATGCTCGGCGTCCTCTGCCTCCTGCTCCACTACACCTACCCCGTCTACTTCTATGGCCTGTGGCGCGTGGAGGTGGACTTCGCCTTCGTCGGGCTCTGGATCTTGATGCTGTCGGTGATCTTCAGCCTCACCAGCGCCGTTGAGTATTTTCGTTTATTTTTCCATGCCTTAGATGCGCGTGAGCGCGCCGCCTGAGCCCCTCATTAAAAAAAAATAGGCCCCTGCGTTTTTTTCCTTGCCCTCCAGACCATCCTCCCCTATAACCGTCCTCGCCATGCGGGAATAACTCAGTGGTAGAGTGCAACCTTGCCAAGGTTGAAGTCGCGGGTTCAAATCCCGTTTCCCGCTCCAAGAGGCCGAGGTCATAAAAACCTCGGCCTTTTTTTTTGCGTTTTTTTCCGCGCCCTTGATCTTTCAAAGGCGCCCGTGTACGGTGCCGCACCGTTCTCCGCCGGCACCCCAGCCGGCCATCTTGAGGTGTAGATGCCCTCAAGGTGTTCTCAATCTCTTAAATCGTGGGGGTGACCACAACCATGGAGTACCGAAACGTCAACGTCAAGGAACTCCGCAACCGGACAGAGATTCCTCAAGAGAGCGCCCAGAGCGCTTTGGCCAGCGGCCAGGAGTCTTTTGCCGATCTCTTTGAACAATTCGAATCCAGCCAGAGCTTCCGGGTGGGTGAGATCGTCGAAGGCCGAGTCCTTTCTATCAATAAGGACTATGTTGTCGTCGATATCGGGTATAAGTCCGAAGGACGTATCCCCGTTAATGAGTTTAAAGATAGCGAAGGTAACGTAGACATCAATGAGGGCGATCTCGTTGAGGTTTATGTCGATCAAGCCGAAGAGGACGACGCCATCGTCGAGCTCTCCAAAGAGAAGGCCGTTCGCCTGCGTATTTGGGAGCAAATCAGCCTCGCGTGTGAGCGCGATGAGCTGGTGACCGGGCGCATCACCGCCCGCGTCAAGGGCGGCCTCTCCGTGGACATCGGCGTCAAAGCCTTCCTCCCCGGCAGTCAGGTTGACATTCGACCCATTCGAAACCTGGAGAAGTTCATCAACCAGGAGTTCGAGTTCAAGGTCATCAAGTTCAACAAGCGTCGCGGCAACATCGTGCTCTCCCGTCGCGTGCTGCTTGAGAAGGAGCGGGCCTCCCTCAAGGCCAAGACCCTCCAGCAGCTCGAAGAGGGCCGCGTGCTCAAGGGCACCGTCAAGAACATCACCGAGTACGGCGCCTTCGTCGATCTCGGCGGGATCGATGGCCTCTTGCACATCACGGACATGAGCTGGGGCCGGGTCAACCACCCCTCCGAGATGGTCCAGGTCGGCGATGAGATCGAGGTCAAGATCCTCAAGTTCAACGCTGAGACCGAGCGCGTGTCCTTGGGCCTGAAGCAGATCTCCGAGGATCCCTGGATCCACGCCGAGGAGAAGTACCACGTGGGCGACCGCGTGGAGGGTAAGGTCGTCAGCCTCACCGACTACGGCGCCTTCGTGGAGCTGGAGGAGGGCATCGAGGGCCTCATCCACATCTCCGAGATGAGCTGGACCCGCCGGGTCAAGCACCCCTCTCGGATGGTGGCCATCGGTGACATCGTGGAGACGATCGTCCTCGACATCGACTCCAAGAATAAGCGCATCAGCCTCGGTATGAAGCAGATCGAGCCCAACCCCTGGACGCTCCTCCATGAGCGTTATCCGGTGGGCACCCGTATCCTCGGCAAGATCCGCAACATCACCGACTTCGGCATCTTCATCGGGATCGAAGAAGGCATTGATGGCCTCGTACACATCAGTGACCTCTCCTGGACCCAGAAGATCCGCCACCCCTCCGAGCTCTTTAAGAAGGGCGATGAGGTGGAGGCCGTGGTGCTCAACATCGACGTGGAGAACGAGCGCTTCAGCCTCGGCATCAAGCAGCTGACGCCCGACGCCTGGGAAGAGGAGATCCCCAATAAGTACACCATCGGTCGGGTGGTGCAGGGGAAGATCACCAAGATCCATGACTTCGGCGCCTTCATGGAGCTGGAGCCTGGCATCGAGGGCCTCATCCACGTCTCTGAGATGTCCACCGAGCGCGTCAATAACCCCCTGGAGATCGTCTCCGAGGGGCAAGAGGTGCTGGCGGAGATCATCTCCATGGACCGCGAGGAGCGGAAGATCGGCCTCTCCCTCAAGTCGGTCGGCGCTGGTGAAGACCCCGACGTGCGCTCCTACTTGGAGAAGCAGGGCAAGAGCACGGCCTCCTTCGGTGATGTCTTCGGCCATCAACTCGGGATGAACGACGAGGAGGACGACGAGGTCTAATCCTCGCCGCGCCTTCGCCAGATCAGCTCACCTCTCGGGGTGAGTTTTTTTTTATGAGTCGCCCAAGTCGGCCAGGTTGAGAGAGAGGGAGATGATGACAAAGAGCTACCTCGTTGAGACGATTACGCAGAGTATGTATGGGCATACACGCAAGGACGTCGAGGACGTGGTCAACACGATCTTCAACACCATGAGCAAGGCCCTCGCTGAAGGGCACCGCATCGAGATCCGGGGCTTGGGCTCCTTTCAGATCAAGGAGCGCCGCGCGCGCATGGGCCGCAACCCCAAGACCGGCGAGGAGGTCGCCATCCCCGCTCGCAAGGTGCCCTACTTCGTGGTGGGTAAGCAGCTGCGGGCGCGCGTCAATCAAGACGAAGACGAATGACCCAGCGGCTGTGGGCCCCATGGCGGATGCCCTATATCAAGTCAGATCATGGGGCTGAGCCGCGCGGCTGTGTCTTTTGTCACCTGGCGCGTGAGGCCGATGAGGCCGAGGGGCTGATCCTCCACCGCGACGCGCGGGCGTTCATCGTCCTCAACCGTTATCCCTATAATAACGGGCACTTGATGGTGATCCCCGCCGCGCACGTCGATGATCTCAGCGCGCTGGACGCCGCCGACGCCGCGCACCTGATGCGGCTGCTCCAGTTTACGATCAGCGCGTTGAAGCGGGCTTATGGTTGTGAGGGGCTCAACGTGGGGATGAACCTGGGCGCCGCCGCTGGCGCGGGCATCGCCGAGCACATCCACTTTCATGTCCTGCCGCGCTGGCGCGGGGACACCAACTTTATGCCCATCATCGCCGATCTCAAGGTCATCCCCGAGCACCTCCACGCCACCTGGTTGGGGCTGCGCCCCTTCTTCGCCGATCTTCAAGGCCAGGATTTGGGCTGACGTAGGGCGAGGGGCCAGCTAGAGTAGCGCCCAGTCCGCCCCTTAACGTCTGAGCCGCCCCCACCATGTCCAAGCATGAGCTGCTCCTGTTGATCCTGAGCTTGATCCTGGCCGCGCTCTTGTGGCGCGCCCAGCGCCAGCGCCGCGCCTTGGCGGATCTCCTCGCCCGTCGCCGCGCCCCAGGCGTCGGCGCCGCCCTCGCCCACGCCCTTGAGGGCGACTGGGCTGGCGCTGAGGCGATCCTCAAGGCCGTCATCAAGGAGGGCGCTGATGATCCCGTCGATGCCTATATCGCCCTCATCGCCGTGATCCGCGCCAGCGGCCACCCCGAGCGCGCCGCGCGCATTACCGCCCAGCTGGCCCAAGGTGGGGCGCCCTGGGCGCTGGCGCTCAAGCTCCGCACGGCGCTGGATATGGGGCAGCTGGAGGCGGCCCTGGAGCAGCTCGACGGCGCGCCGGATGAGCTGGCGATCGCCGCGCTGTGCCGCGCGGATCGCTGGGCTGAGGCCTATGAGCGCGCCCGCCAGGTCAAGCCCCGCCAGCCCGCCCGCGAGGCCGCCTTGTTGGCAGGGTTGGCCTTGACCAAGGCCCGCGTCGGCGATGAGCGCGCCGCCAGCGCGGCGATCAAGGAGGCCGCCCGCCTTGATCCCGAGGGCCTCCTGCCCTGCGTGGCCGCCGCCCGCCTTCACCCCAAGCCGACAGAGCGTCAGCGCGCCCACGCCCTCCTCTTGGAGCGCTGGCCGGCCCTCCAAGAGGCGCACCCCAGCGAGGGCACGCCGCGCCCCGACGCCGTCGATCCGCTGATCTCCGCCGCCCACGCCCTCAAGGCCGAGGGGCGCGGCGAGGAGGCGCTGGGCCGCCTGCGGGATCACCTGGATGAGGAGCCGAGGGCTTGGCGGGCGCGCCGCCTCTATGATGAGTGGCTCCTCGCCTCAGGCACCCCCGAGGATTGGCGCGCGGAGCTGTTTGAGCTTTTGGCCCTCTTCCCCCGCGATGACGCCATCGAGGGCCGCCCCACCTGCACCCGCTGCGGCTTTTGGAGCGACGTGGTCTTTTTTATCTGCCCTCGCTGTGACGCCTTTGGGCAGCTTCAGATCCGCCCGCTCAGCCCAGGCGTCACCACGCACGCCCTCGACGGGGCCAAGCTCAGCGATCTCCTCAAGGGGCTCTAAACCTGCGCCCGATGTTGAGTTGACGCATCTATAAGCGCGGTGTTAACTTCGCGCGTTCATTTCTGGGGCCAGTTAATGACGAGTCGTACGTTTCAGCTCAGGTGTTCTTTTTGCGGCAAAGAGGCCATTGAAGTCCGCAAGTTAATCACTGGGCCACAGGTTCATATCTGTGATGAGTGTGTCTCACTCTGCAATGAAATTTTAATCCAAGATGCCCCCGCTGGCGGCGTAGAGCACGCCGCGCGGACCCATCTTAAGCCTAAAGAAATCCATGAATATCTCGATGAGCATATTATCGGCCAGGATTACGCTAAAAAAAGCGTCGCCGTGGCGGTCTACAATCACTATAAACGTATAAACTCTAACGATGATGAGGATGTGCAGCTCTTTAAGGGCAATATCCTCATGGTTGGGCCAACCGGTACAGGTAAGACCGCGATCTCACAGGCGCTGGCGAAGCTCCTTGATGTACCCTTTGTCGTCACCGATGCGACCTGCCTCACCGAGGCGGGCTATGTCGGTGAGGATGTCGAGAGCATCATGAAGTCGCTGTGGATCGCCGCCGATCGCGACGTGGAGCGCGCCTCGCGAGGGATCGTGGTGATCGATGAGATCGACAAGATCGGCAAGCGCAGCGGCGGGGGCTCCAACACCCGCGACGTGGGCGGCGAGGGGGTTCAGCAGGCGCTGTTGAAGATGATCGAGAGCGACATGGTGACGATCTATCCCGATGGGGCGCGGACCCGCCCCCAAAAGGAGCTGATCCAGATCGACACCACCCATGTGCTCTTTATCCTCTGCGGCGCCTTTATGGGCATCGAGAAGATCATCCGCCGTCGGCAGAGCCCCAACGTCATCGGCTTCGGCAGCGGCGGTAAGCGCTCGACGGCGCGCAATGATGACTACAACGATCTGATCCGTGATGTCACCTCCGAGGACTTCATTAAGTACGGGCTGATCCCCGAGTTTATGGGCCGCGTGCCGGTGGTGGTGCCCTTCGAGGAGCTCTCCCGTGAGGCGCTCTATCGCATCTTGTGGGAGCCCAAGAACTCGGTGGTGAAGCAGTATAAGCGGCTGATCGAGATGAGCCGCGTGGCGCTGGAGTTCACCGATGGGGCCATGTGGGCCATCGTCGATGAGGCCATCTCGCGTAAGAGCGGCGCGCGCGGTCTGCGCTCCATCATCGAGAACTTGATGTTGGAGATCATGTATGACCTGCCCGATCTGGAGAACGTCAAGACCTGCGTCATTCACGAGGGCGTGCTTAAGAAGGAGCGGCCCAAGCTCATCTATCACGATCAGGCGGCCCGCTCGGCCTAAGCCATCATCGCGCCCCACCCTCCGGCCCCGCCCGCCCCATCGCCTCGTTGAGCGCCTCGCCGATCGCGGCCCCTAAGATCCGATAGCCCAGCTCGCTGAGGTGGAGCAGATCCGCCTGGGCCTTGGCGGGGTCGGCGCAGGTCCAGGACTGGATGCTGTCGGCGCCGCCCATAAACCGCAGCGTGTCGAAGAACATACAGCCCTCCTCGGCGGCGACCTGGCGCTGCACCGCCGCGATCTCGAAGACCCGAGGCATCGTGCGGTAGCGGCAAGCCTCTTTGTAGCTCAACCACTGCGCCTCGCCCTTGATCCCCGGCACGGGGTAGCGCGCCCGCTTGCCCTTGCCCTTGATGAGGCGGTCTGGATCGCAGATCCGCGCCTCACGCCCGGCCTTGAGCCGCGCCCAGTCCGCGTGGCTGCGCCGCTTGCGCGGCTTCTTCAACGCCCGCCGCTGGGCGCGGTCCATAAAGCAGTCAGCGTCCCGCGTGGCGCGATCAGGCAGCCCCAGGATCAGGCAGGTCGCCTGCGGCGCCGTGGCCTTGAGGTAGCGGATCAGCTCGACCTGCTTTTGGCGGTAGCGCTCAAGCTCAAAGCCCTGCTCGCTGGTGGAGTTGGTGCCGTAGAAGAGCATAAAGAGCTGGGGCGCGCGCTGGCGGAGGTAGCCGCGCTGATCTGGGCCGCCCCGGTAGAGCGGGTTGCGCAGCGTCGTGCCGCCGACAGCCAGCACGTCCCAGCTCATCACCGCCTCGGCGTAGTCCACCTGGAAGCCGTAGAAGCGCAGCTGACCGCCCTTGGGGCAGCGGCGGTCGTCGCAGTCGATGGCCAGGGTGATCTCTTCGTCCGGGTGCGTCGGCGTGATCGTCAGCACGCCCACGGGCGGATCGGCCTCGACGCCCGCGTCTTGACCCTCACCCTTGCTCTCCCCCTTGTCCGTGGGATCGGCGCAGCCGACGTCGAGCTTGGGATCGGGGGTGAAGCGGGCCAAGGTCGCGGCGTGGTTGTCCAGGCGGAAGGGCAGCGTGGCGCAGGCAGGATCAAAGAAGGCCCGCACGGTCACGGCGCCCTGCGCCTTGGGCGGGTTGAGCAGCTTAAGCCGCATCCGCGCGCTGGGATCGCGGGTCACCCGCGCCACCCCCAGCGGCCCAAATGGCCCCTTGGCCTTGCCCAAGAGCCAGTTTTGGGTGTCCCAGCGCCCCGCCCGCGTGACCTTGGCCGTCCAGTCGCGGGGGAAGCCGAGGGCGACGAAGCCCGGTGAGACGCGAGCCTCGCCGATGAGCGCCTTGATGATGGCGTCGGCCAGCCAGCCCGTGGCGCTGTGTGAGTCGCCGTAGTGGACCACCACGGCGGGGCCGCCCTTGGGATCATCGAGCCGCTCCATCAGCGGCTCCAAGGCGCCCTCGGGGACGCTCAAGAGAGGCGGGACAGGCGCGCTGGCGGGCGCGCTGGCGGGCGCGCTGATGAGGGGCGCGAGGAGGGCGTAGAGCAAGGCGAGGGCGTGCATGAGGGGCCTGCTGGGTTTTTTGAGATCAGAGATGAGGGTCGGCGCGGGGCGCTGCGCGAGGGCTTAGAGGGCGTCGTTGATCAGCGCCCGCAGCCGCCCCAGCGCGTTGGGGGGCATGCCCACGAGCTGGCCGACCTGCTCGCCGCCCTTGAAGACCAAGAGCGTGGGGATCCCACGGATGCCAAACTGCCCCGGCGTGCGCTGGTTCTCGTCGATGTTCATCTTGGCCACCTTGGCGCGGCCCGCGAACTCCTCGGAGATGGCCTCGACGTGGGGCGCGATGGCGCGGCAAGGGCTACACCAAGGCGCCCAAAAGTCCACGAGCACGGGCACGTCGCTGTTGAGGACGTCCTCTTGGAAGCTCTTGTCGGTGACGGTGATATAGGACATGGATTGCTCCTGTTGGGCGGCCCGAGGGGGCCGTTGAGTTAGAAGACCGTACGGCGTAAATGGATGTTGAGCAAGAGGCCCATCGCTGACATCACCGTGACAACGGAGGTGCCACCATAGCTCAGCAGCGGTAGGGTCACGCCGGTCACGGGCAGGATGTTGAGCACCATGCCCATGTTCATTAAGACATGCCAGAAGATCAGCGCGCCGACACCCACCGCGACATGCCGCCCAAAGCGATCCCGCGCCATCGAGGCGCTGCGCAGCGCGCTGATGATCAAGGCCAGGTAGAGAGCGAGGACGAAGAAGCCGCCAAGGAAGCCTTGCTCTTCGGCGAGGTTGGCGAAGACGAAGTCCGTGTGGTTCTCCGGCAAGAAGCCGCCCGCCACCTGCGTGCCGTGGCCGTGGCCCTTGCCAAAGAAGCCGCCGCTGCCCACGGCGACGCGGGCTTGCCGCGCGTGCCAGCCCGCGCCGTGGGTGTCGGCCTTGCTGTCCACCAATGTCAAGATGCGGCTCTTCTGGTAGTCGCGCAGCACGAACTCCCAGACAAAGGGCGCTGAGGCCAGGCCGAAGATCAGCAGCGTGACCATCGCGCGGCGCTCAAAGCGCTCGAAGACGAGCATGGAGCCGCTGATAAAGAGCAGCATCAGCGTGTGGCCCAGATCGGGCTCTAGCAGGATGAGCAGCATCGGCAGGCCGATGAGCGCGGCGACAGGCAGCAGATCCTTGAGGGCGTAGCCGCCCGGTCGCGGCACCCGCTGAAACCAGCTAGCGAGGCTGAGGATGATCGCCAGCTTGGCTAACTCCGAGGGCTGGAATCCCACAAAGCCCAGGTCAATCCAGCGCTTAGAGCCGTTGACCTCCTTGCCCACCAGGAGCACCAGCAGCAGCAACGTCAAGACGCCAAGGTAGAACAGCGGCACAAAGCGCTGGAGGCTGCGGTAGTCGATCAAGGCGACGACGATCATCACCCCGCCGCCGATGAGCATCCAGTAGAGGTGGCGCAGGTAGATGGTGTTGCCCGCCGCCATCGAGGTGGAGTGGAGGTTGTAGACGCTCAAGGCGCAGAGGCCAAGGAGCGCGATGAGCAGCACCCAAGGCGCGCGGGCCAAGATCGCCAGCAGCTTGCTCAACGCCCAAGCCTCGCCTCTGTCTGGAAGATGGGCTCGATCTGCTGGTGGTAGGCCTCAAAGACGCGGCGGGCGATGGGCGCGGCGTCTTTGCCGCCGCTGCCGCCATGCTCCAAGAAGATGATCACCACCAGCTTGGGGTTGTCGTAGGGCGCGAAGGCGGCGAACCACGCGTGATCGCGGTCTTGGAAGCGGTTGACGCTCTGGCGCATCATCCCTCGCACGATCTTGCGCACCTGGGCGGTGCCCGTCTTGCCCGCGATGACGCCGTAAGGGATCGCCGCGTGGTGGCCCGTGGCCCGCTTGGGATCGTTGACCGCCCGCTCCAGCGCGCGCTTGATCGCCGCGAGGTGATCTGGCCGGGCCTCAAGGGTGCCGATCTGGATGGGCTGGGTGCGGCTGATCTCGCGCTGATCCTCGGTGCGGATGTGATCGATGACGCGCGGGCTGTAGAGCACGCCGCCGTTGGCTAGGGCGGCGTAGGCCATGGCCATCTGCAGCGGCGTGGTGCGCACGTCGCCCTGGCCGATGGCCGTGGAGAGCGCCAGCCCGTACTGGAAGCCGCCGCGCGTGTTCTTGTCGTGGTGGGCCTTGGTGGGCACGATGCCCGCGGACTCGCCGTTGATGCCCAAGGCCGTACGCTGGCCGAAGCCAAAGCGGCGGGCGTAGCGCGCCAAGGTGTCGATGCCCAGCTGCTCGCCGAGCTTGTAGAAGTAGACGTCCGCCGAGGCGGCCATGGCCGCGTTGAGATCCACCGCGCCATGCCCCGAGCGCTTATGGCAGTGGAAGATCCGGTTGCCAAACTCATAGGAGCCGGGGCTCTCGATGGGCAACTCCGGGTCAAGCACGCCCTCCTCCAAGGCCGCCAGGGCGGTCATCGGCTTGTAGATCGAGCCGGGGAAGTAGGAGTGGACGCTCTTGTCGAGCATGGGGTTGTAGGGGTTGTCGTCGATGGCCTGCTTGCTGGCGAAGCTGAGCCGCCCAGACCACTCATTGGGATCAAAGCTGGGCTTGGAGATGATGCCCAACACCGCGCCGGTGTCCGGCTCAAGGACCACCGCCGCGCCTGACTCAAAGCCCTCTAAGGCGTTGGCCAAGATGCGCTGTAGATCCGCGTCGATGGTGAGCACCACGTCATGGCCGCGCTGCGGCGGGCGGTAGTTGTCCAGGCCCTCCAAGGCCCGCTCCGCCCAGCCCCCGCGCTTGCGAGCGCCCCGCGCGTTGACCACATAGCGCTCAAAGCCGTCCTCGCCCCGCAGCGTCTCTTCTAGCTTCTTCTCCAACCCAAAGCGGCCGAGCATGGAGTCGTTGCGGTAAGGCGAACCCTCGCCCAGCTCATCAGGGCGCGGGCGGCCCAGGTAGCCCAGCAGGTGAGCGCCGATCTCGCCCATGGGGTACTCCCGCTGATAGCGCACCTGGATGGAGATGCCCGCCACGCGAGAGCGCAGGTCCTCGGCGAGGGCCACGTGCTTGCGGCCAATGTCCCGCGCGACCAAGAGCCCCTTGTAACGCCAGTTCCCTTGGCGCTGAAGCACCTTCTCCTTGAGCTTGAGGATGTCGAGGGCGTCAAGCTCGATGACCTGGCCGAGCCCTTCGAGCAGGACGTCGATGTCCTTGACCTGGGCGGGGGTGATGTAGAGGTCGAAGGAGGGGCGGCTGACGGCCAGGAGGCGGCCCTTGCGATCATAGATGCTGCCTCGGTTGGCGGGCAGATCCACGCGGCGGGCGAAGTTATGCACCGAGACGCCTTTGAGCTGGCGTCCCTCGATGAACTGGAGGTGGGCGAGGCGGAGGAGCAGGACGCTGAAGGCGAGGGCGGCGATGAGCATCAGCCGCCGCGCGCTCTTTTGATAACCGACGGCGGAGGAGTCGAGGTAATCGGCCATGAGCGAAGCGGCCTCCTCAGGCCCGCGCCGAGGAGGCGGGGGCGCCTTGCCGGTTCCAAGTCAAAGCAATCTCACCAGAAATCTTGATAAAAGCGGCGCCAAGCTAGCAGATCCACGCCGCCGCGCCAACCGCAAATCTGCGCCAGATCAAGGCAACAGGTCGCCGTCGGGGCGGCGCTTGAGCAGGCCGTCGATCTGATCGAGCAGCGGCACGATCAGCGGAGTGGTGAGGGTGACGATGACGAGCTTGGGCAAGAGCAGCGCGCCGAGGCGCGGCGACAGCTGCGGGTTTTGGATCAAGGCGCGGCTGATGAGGGCCAAGATCAGCAGCGACAGCAGCGCGCCGAAGACCCCCTCCAGGGTGTAGCCGAGGAGGCCGCCGAACTTGACGCGCGCGCCGAGGCTGAAGACCACGGCGTAGAGGACCAGGTGGTGGAGGATGTGAAAGCCCAGCGGGCTGCCGCTGACGGCGTCCACGGCGGCGCCGAGGAGCGCGGCGATCAGCGGGCCGCTGAGGCCTGGGCGGCTGACGCCCAGCCAGAGGAGGAGCGGCGTGAGCAGATCAGGCGTCCAGGCGCTCAGCTCAAAGGCCTCGCGGGCGAAGACCTGCGTCGAGAGCAGCCCGGCGGCGACGAAGAGGGGCAAGAGCAGCCTCATGGGGGCGCCTCCTCCTTGATCGGGGCCAGCTCATCGCCCTCGGGGGAGAGGCCCGAGGGGCCGAGCACGACGAAGACCTCATCCAGCGCGCTGAGATCGACCTTGGGGCGCACCGTGGCGTCTTGAAACGGCCCCGCCGCCTCGGGGCGATCGGAGAGGCGCACCTCACCGACGACCAAGCCTCGGGGGTAGCGGCCATCGTCGCCCGTGGTCATCACGCGCTCCCCGGCCACCGCCTTGACGTGGCGATCGAGGTACTCCAGGCGGGCGGCGTATTGATCGGGCTGGCCCGTGCCCACGGCGACGCCACGAGCGCGGCTCTGCTCTAAGACCACGTCGATGGCGCTGCGGGGATCGGTGAGGAGGAGCACCTCGGCGCGCCCCTCAGTCACCGCGCGGATCTGCCCAACGACGCCGCCAGGGGCGATGACGGGCATCCCAGGGGTGACGCGATCATGGTGGAGGTCGAGCGTGACGCTGATGACCCGGAAGTACTCGCTGACGCCCCGCGCGACGACCCGCGCGGCGTGGAGGCGCAGATCCTTGCGCCGATCAGCCAGCTCCAGCAGCCGGTGGAGGCGCTCATTCTCAACCACCAAGTCCGCCCACCGCGCGCCCTTGTCTTCCAGATCGCGGATGCGCGCCTCCAGCCGCTTGTTCTCGGCGCGGACCTCCACCAAGGCCAGGTAGTCGAGGAAGAGCCCGCGCAGGCGCGCGCCGCTGCGGTGGAGGAGGGCCTGGGAGGGCGCCATGGTCCGCAGGGCGAAGCGCCCCACGGGGCCGGGGTGCCCCTCGGGATCAGGATCGAACTTGAGCAGCGCGATGGCGCCGCAGATCAGGAGGGCGAGGAGGACCGCCGTGCGGCGCGCGGAGGGGGAGGTGCGCATGAGGTTCGTGGCCCGGGCTTAGGCCTCGACCGCCACGTTCCTCAAGAGCTGAATCTCATCAAGGGCCTTGCCGCAGCCAAGGACGACCGCCGAGAGGGGATCGTCGCAGATCATGACGGGGAGGCCGGTCTCTTCGCGCAGCAGGACGTCGAGGCCCTTCAAGAGCGCCCCGCCGCCCGCCAAGACAATGCCCTTATCGACGATGTCGGCGCTCAGCTCAGGGGGGGTCCGCTCTAAGGCGGTGCGCACGGCGTCCACGATGGCGGTGATGGGCTCGGCGAGGGCCTCGCGGATCTCATTTGAGGTGATGGTCAGGGTCTTGGGCAGCCCCGCCATCAGATCGCGGCCCTTGACCTCCATGTGCTCGGGCTCGCCCAGCTCAAAGGCGTTGCCGATGCGGCACTTGATCTTCTCGGCGGTGGGCTCGCCGATGAGGAGGTTGTACTTGCGCTTCATGTGCTGGACGATGGCCTCGTCCATGCGGTCGCCGCCGACGCGGACCGAGCGCGAGTAGACGATGCCCGACAGGGAGATGACGGCCACCTCGGTGGTCCCCCCGCCGATGTCCACGATCATGTTGCCGCTGGGCTCGGTGATGGGCAGGCCAGCGCCGATGGCGGCGGCGATGGGCTCCTCGATGAGGTAGACCTCACGGGCGCCGGCGATCTGCGCCGACTCCCGCACCGCGCGCTTCTCCACCTCGGTGATGCCGTAGGGGACGCCGATGATGACGCGGGGCTTGATGAGAGAGCTGCCCTGCTGCACACGGCGGATGAAGTGGCGGATCATGGCCTCGGTGACGTCGAAGTCAGCGATGACGCCATCCTTCATGGGGCGGATGGCCACGATGCTCCCCGGCGTGCGCCCCAGCATCTCCTTCGCCTCACGACCGACGGCGAGGACGCGGCGCCCGTGGTGCCCGTCCTTCTTGACGGCGACCACCGAGGGCTCGCAGGAGACGATCCCCCGGCCTCGAGCGTAGATCAGGGTGTTGGCGGTGCCGAGATCGATCGCGAGGTCATTGCTGAACATCCCGTAGATGTAGTCAAACAGCATCGTCTTCCCTGGCGTCTCACGTCGGAATCCGGCCGCACCATAATCCAAAGGAAGGCGGGGGGCAATGGCTTCGCGCAGCCCAAACCCTCGAAAATGAGCGGGTCTCGAAAATTGGGTCGCAGGATGGTTGACCCCAAAGCCTTAGATTCATAGGATTTCGCGTTTTTTCCGCCGCCACCGAATGTTGATATGCTGACAAGACTACGCGAGCAATCCCAGAGCTTCCTCATCTTCATCCTCTTTGGGATGTTGATCGTGGTGTTCATCTTCTTCTTCGGCCCGCAGTCTCAGGGCTGGCAGCCGGGCCAGAGCGCCGGCCCCCAGTCGGGCTGGGTCGCCCAGGTCAACGACCAGGAGATCAACCTCAAGGACGTTGAGATCACGGTGCGCCGCTATGTCCGCGATGACGTAGAGCCAGGCCAGCTGGGCAAGCTGCGGGATGAGGCCCGCAAGCAGCTCATCGATCAGCTCACGCTGGCGCAGCGCGCCGCCAAGCTGGGCTTCGCCCCCAGCGAGGTGGCCGTCAGCGAGTTCATCGTGGGGGATAAAAACCTCGACGGCGGGGCCTTCCGCGACGCTGAGGGCAACTTCGACTATGAGCGCTACGCCGCCCAGGTCACCCAGTTCTTCGGCGCCACCACCGAGGTCTATCGTCAGTCCAAGGCGCGCGAGCTGATCATCCGCGACTACCTCGACTTCCTCTCCAGCCAGATCAAGGTCAGCGAGGCCGAGCTGAAGGCCGCCTTTGAGCGCAAGGCCCGCAAGTGGCGCCTCGACTACCTCGTCATCGATCCCGCCCAGCTCGGCGCCGCGCCCACGGCGCCGACCCCCGCCGAGGGCGCCGCCTATGCTGCCGCCCACGCCGATGAGGTCAGCGCCTATTACGAGGCCCATCTCAAGGACTACAAGCGCGAGGCGGAGGTCAAGATCAGCCGCATCCTCGTGCGCCTGACCCCCAACGCCACCCCCGAGGACAAGGCCAAGGCCAAGGCCAAGATCGAGGATCTGCGCAAGCAGGCGATGGCCCCCGGCGCCGACTTCGCCGCCCTGGCCGAGGCCCACTCCGAGGGCTACTACAAGAGCTACAAGGGCAGCATGGGTTGGCAGAGCAAGGAGAACTCCTCGCCCAAGGACTACGAGGTCTTCGCCGCGCTCAAGCAAGGCGAGATCTCCGGGGTGCAGGAGAGCGCCATCGGCTTTTGGTTCGTCAAGGCCGATGAGGTCAAGGCCGCGCTGGACAAGCCTTTGGAGAGCGTCAAGGCGGAGATCGGCCTGACCCTCGCCAAGGACGCGGCGCTCAAGACCCAGGCCAAGGCCCAGGCCGAGGCCATGCTGGCGCGGCTCAAGGCCGGTGAGGCCATGGAGGCCGTCGCCCCCGCGCCCGAGGCGCCCGCCATCGAGCCCGAGCCCGCCCCCGAGGACATGGTCAGCAACACGCCCCCCGCCACCCTGGTCAAGACCACGGGGCAGTTCTCCGATGAGCGGCCCAACTTCAACATGATCCCGGACATCGGCGAGAGCCCCGCGCTGGCGCGCCGCTTAGCCACGCTGACCGACAAGGCGCCGCTCGTCGATGAGGTCATCGAGGCCAATGGTCGCTTCTACCTCATCCGCCTCAAGGAGCGGGTGGAGCCTGACATGAAGGCCTTTGAGGCGGAGAAGGGCGCGCTCAAGCAGCGCCTCCTCAGCCAGAAGGGCGCCACCTTGTTCGGCAGCTGGAGCAGCCTGCTCTTTGGCCCCGCCCAGCAACGCGAGATGATGATGAGCTTCGGCGGCGGCGCGTTGATCCCCAGCCTCAAAGATCGCGCCGTGGTCATCAACAACGAGATCCTGCCCCAGATCAGCGAAGGCGCCAAGGTCAACTGAGCCCAGGCCCTCCCCCACCGCCCGCCTCACCACCTGATACGCTACGCGTCCCAAGCCTCAGCGGCGGCCTTGGCCGCCCCAGACCCCGAGCCCGTGCTCCCCGAGCCGCTCGATCCACCATAGCCTGTGCCCGTCGGCGGCTTCTTGCCGGGATCAAAGGCGCCCCCGTCCAGCGTGGGCTGGGGCTTGGGGCGCGGATCTTCAACGTCTTCAAGGCAGCCCAAGGCGGCCAAGCTCAAGAGGGTGAGGGTGAGCCACTTCATCGCGGATCTCCTAAGCAGGGGTGCCCCGTGGGGAGCAGAATCGCGGGGGCGCGGGGGGGGAGGCTGAGCGGCGCCCAGGCGCCCCCACGCCGCGTGATCGTCTGTCCGCTCAAGGCGTCGGTGAGATCATCGAGGGCGAGATCATCAGGGAGCTTGAGCAGGATGGGGGTCTCATCATCGCGGTTGAGGATCACCACGGCGGGGGCGGCGTCGCCGAGGTCGCGCAGGTAGAGCAGCCGCTCGGCCTCCGCCCGCAGCAGCCGCCACGCGCCGCGCCGCAGGGCAGGCAAGCAGGCGCGCAGGCGCCCGATCCGGCTGATACGCGCGGCGGTCCGCCGCTCGATGGGCGTCCGCTCCGCGTCAAAGCGCATCAGCCGCCGGTTGTCCGGGTCATTGGCCCCTGGCTGGCCGTACTCGTCGCCGTAGTAGAGCACCGGCGCGCCGGGCACGGTGAGCGCAAACGCCTGGGCGAGCACCAGCTTGTCATAGGCGACGGGGTCCGTCGGCGCGGTGATGGACATCTCCCAGGCTTGCTGGCGCGTGCCGTCCACCTGGCCGTCCGCCTCGCTGATAAACCGCGTCACGTCGTGGTTGCCCACAAACACGCCCATCACCCCGCCGCTGCCCGCCCAGGCCTCGGCGCTCTCCGCCCAGCGATCCGCCAAGGTCCACAGCGGCGCGCTCTCCCAAGCGAAGGCGGCCCGCGTCGCCCACATCAGCGGGAAGTCAAACTGGCCGTCGAGGCCGTCTGGGCCAAGGTACCAGCGCAGCTGGGCGTACTCCTCGGGGCCGGTGAACGTCTCGCCAAGGAGGAAGTGGCGCGTCGCCAGCCCCTCACGCCGCCGATGCAGCGCGGCGGTCAGCGCCCGCGTCACAAAACGGGGCATCATCGGCACCGCGTCCACCCGCAATCCGTCCAGGTCATAGCGCTCCACCCAGTACATCGCGTCATCGATCTGGGTCTCCAGCGTCTCCACCTGATCCCAGATGACATCCGGGAGGTAGTCGGTGAACCAACAGACCTCGATGTGGCTAAACCAAGGGCACGCCGCGCTGCCGCATTGGCAGTATTCTTGGCTAAACCAGGTTGGATGTGCTTTGACATAGGGGTGTTGCTCATGGACGTGGTTGAGCACAATGTCCATCAGCACCCGAATGCCCCGCGCGTGGGCGGCCGCCACCAGCGCCTCGATGTCCGCCTCAGCGCCAAAGCGCGGATCTGGATCACGCGGGGAGATGGGCCAGTAGGCGTGGTAGCTCTCATAGCGCGGCGGCCCGCCCTCCACGCCCGCCCAGAGCCCCTCCGGGTTGAGGTTTAAAGGCGAGATCCACAGCACATTGACCCCCAGCTGCTCAAAGTAGCCCGCCTCAAGCTGGGCCAGGGCGCCACGGAGATCGCCGCCGTAGCGCAGGCCCGGCGAGCCGCCGCGCTCGACAGAGGTAAAGGGCGCCTCGCGGGCGAAGCGGTCGAGGAAGACCTGGTAGATGATGGCGTCCGCCCAGCGGAAGGGCTGGGGCTCGATCCAGAAGGGGGCCTCAAAGGGCTCCGCCGCGCGCCCCGCGGCGTCGGCGGCCTCCACGCGCAGCGCGTGCTTGCCGCGCGGCAAGCCCTCCAGGTAGACCCAGGCGTGATCCTCGACGATCTCCACGCGCATGGCGCGCGCCTCGACCGTGGCCTTGACCGAGGCGCGGTCCAAGCCCGCCCCGCCCTCGGCGCGGCGCAGCTGGAGGATCACCTCCAGGCGATCAGGCCCCGGCGTCTGAGCGGCGAGCGTAAAGCTGGGGCGCTGGCAGTCCTCAAGGTAGGCCAGGGTATAGGCCTCGCCGTCCACGCGGGCCTCCAGCGGCTGGGCCGGATCGAGGTATGGCCGCCCATCCACCTCGACGCGATAGAGGGCGCGGCCTTGGAGCTGAGGGAGGCTGATCCCCCACCGCCCCGGCGCGATCTCCGCCAGCGGGGTCTGGGCGGCGTCGAAGCCGTTGAAGTCACCTGAGAGCCCCACGCGCAAGGGGGCGCCGGGCAGGCTGATCTCCACGCGCAGCCCGCAGGCCCGCCGCAGGGTGGGCGGCGCCAGAGGGGGCTCGGCGCAGGCGAGCAGCAGCACAGGGAGCAGGGCGAGGCGCATGGGGCGGGAGTGTAGCAGGCGCCTCGTCAGCGCGCGCGACGGAAGACGCGGGCGCTGAGGGGCGGGACGGCCACGTTGAGCCGCCCGTTGGCGTCGGTGGTCTGGGTGACGCCGTCGTTAAAGATGTCCTCCAGGAGCGCGTTGGGGCCAAAGCTGGTGGGCATGATCTCGGCGCCAAAGGCGCTCTGGGCGGGGGCCTCGCGGGTGTTGATCATCACCAAGACCACCTCATTGCCATAGATCCGCTCAAAGGCCATCAGCCCCGCGTCCGGCTCCGAGCCGGTGTGGCTCGTCGTCCAGGCGAAGCGCATCCCGCCGCGCCGCAGCGCCACGTTCTCCTTGCGGATGCGGATGAGCTTTTGGATGTGCTTAAACGTCTCACCGCTCGTCTTAAAGTCGGAGACCCACATATCCTCGCGGTTGGATGGATCTGGGCCGCCGCTGAAGTCCTGCTCCGTGCCATAGTAGATGCAGGGGATGCCATCGGTCATTAACAGATAAATCAAGGCAGCCCGCAGCTTGGCCGGGTTGGGATAGAGGAACAAGAAGCGCGGGACATCGTGGTTGTCGATGAAGTTGACCAAGAGCTGCTGGCTGGTGAGCCCCGCGCCTTGCTCATCCACCGGCCCGTTGGTCTTGGGCAGGTTGTTATAGCGCGGCACCTCCACCAGCTTGGTGGGATCGCAGCTCTCCAGATCGCGCTTCCAGGTGACGCCATCGGCGCAGAGCGTGAGGGGCGCGTTGCGCTGCTCAAAGAGCTCTTGGGCGCCGCGCGTGGCGCCGCCTTGACCAAAGATCCCGTCAAAGATCCAATACTTGGCCGAGAAATAGAAGACAGAGTCCACGCCCTGACCGTGCGTATAGCTGCCCAGCAGCTCATCGTTGGCGTCGAAGGCCTCGCCGAACATAAAGAAGTTCTTTTTGCCTAGGCTGGCCGCAAAGTTACGCATCGCGGGGGCGAACTCATCGAAGAACTCATGCTCTTGGTGCTTGAGCGTGTCGATGCGGAAGCCGTCAAAGTCAGCCGCTTCAATCCAATACTGAAAAACCTCGATCAAGCCCTGACGTGTCTCCGGGTTTAACGTGTTGAGATCCTTTAGACCACCAGGGAAGTCACCGAGCATCTCTTGCTCGCGAACACGATAGAAGCGATAGCGCTCGCAGGCGTCATGATCAGCGCCGTTGGCGCGGCACTCATCATAATAAAACTGGCCGTTGTCCTCCCAGACCGTCACGCGGCCTCGGCGGTTATACCAGTCATCATTGTAGAAGCCGATGGGGTTGGGCGGCGTGCGGTTAATGTCGGGCTGCTGCATCCAAACGAGAGGCGCTAGGCCGTTCTCACCCAAGGACGTATAGCCTTGCACGCCACGCGTGTCATACTCGGGGTCCCACTCGCTTGAGCGTCGCAGCGGGTTGGGCTGATCGGGCGTCTGACTGCCTGGCCCCGGGCCGCCGCCGCCATGAAATACGACATCCGGCAGTCCATTGCGGTTGATGTCATAGTAGAAGAGCTGCCCGACGTGGTTGGTGACGATATCTAAGATCACCTTGATTCCACGCGCATGACAGGCCTCAACCAGCTCGCGTAGCTTGTTCAAATCACCAAAATGCGGGTTAACTCTTAAAAAATCTTGGGTCCAATAGCCATGATATGAGGCAAATCCGGCGTCATTTTCGACATTACGTACCACTGGGCTAATCCAAAGGGCGGTGACCCCCAAGGATTCAATATAATCAAGGCGATTGATCAAGCCTTGCCAATCACCACCGTGATAAGAAGCCTCTTTGCGATAATCGACGTTGAAGTTATTGTTGACATCGCCATCTTCAAATCGATCAATCATGATCTGGTAGATGATCTCATCGCGCCAGTCCGTGACGTTGCTGGTGATGGCGATGTCGGGATCGACGGTGACGCAGCCCGTAAAGAGGGGCAGCAGGGCGAGCGAGAGCGCGGCGCGGCGCATCAGTAGCCTCCTCCACGGCCAAACCACCACTCGGCTTGGGCGCCGATGAAGTGGACGGTGGGCTCCTCATGGCGGAAGTCGCCGACGGCGGGGTAGCGGTCGAGCGCGGCGTCGTTGAGGAGCGAGATCGCGTAGATCAGCCGCAGCTGGGGGCGGCTGTAGCTGCCGGGCTCATCGGCGAAGGTGAGCGCGGGGATAAAGGCCAGCTGGTAGACGCTGGCGGCCTCTTGCTTGAGGGTCAGGGGGTGGAGCCCGTTGGGGCGGCTGTACTGGACCGAGGCCTCGACGGCGGGGGTGAACATGCCCAAGAACAGCTGGGGGCGGATGGCCGCGGCGAAGTCTTGGGTGTCGTCATAGTCTTCATCTTGGCCGTCGCCGTCCTCGAAGACGCGCAGGTAGCCGCCGAAGAGGACCCCAAAGGTCTTGCTCTCCCAGTTGCCCGAGAAGGCCGCGCGCAGCTCGCTGTTGTCCACGGCGCGGCGGTCTTGGTTAAAGCTCTTGGGCACGCTCAGCTCATCGTAGGCGGCCAAGCCCGAGGCGTAGCGCAGCCACACGTTGAGGTGGCCGTTGCGGGCGAAGTTCCACAGCCCCAGCTGGGCGCCGAGCATATAGCCGGTGTCATCGGGCAGGGGCCAGGCCTCCTCATAGGTGTCCGAGAGGACGCGCTCACCCTTGGGCAAGACGTGCAGCTCACCATAGAGCTTGAGCTTGACGCCCAAGGCGCCGCCGTCGCCGCCCCAGCGCTGCTCCAGCTTGAGGGAGGTGACGCTGCGCTGCCGATCCAAGTAGATGACCTCTTGGCCGAAGGTGTTGGGATCGGGGACGGTGAGGCGCTGGAGCTGGAATTTGTCTTCCAGGCGGGTAACACCCGAGTGCAGGGGGACGTCGCGCTTGGCCCAGCGATAGCCAGCGGCGAGGCCGAGGGTGTTAAGCTCGTCCATGGGCCAGACATCCAAGAGATAGATGTCATCGCCCCGATACATGCGGCTGCCCAACCACACGAAGGCGCCCGTGCCATAGAGCTTCTCCGCCTCAAGGTAGGCTTGGCGCACAGCGATGGAGGCGTCCCATTGCCCGTCATAGTGGAAGAAGTCCCCCGCGTAGGCGGTGGTGATCAAGGTCTTTACTTGGGCCTGCTTGCTGCGATAGGCCCAGTAGCCCAGATCGACCTCAAGGTAATCCCCCCCCATCAGCCTGGGTCCATAGTGGACGATCTGGCTAGGGCGGCCGCTGCGCCCCTCTTGATCAAAGGAGAACCCCACGCGGCCGTATGAGCCGAAGATGAAGTCCTCTTCGAGCGATCCTGCGTGGGCGACGCCTACGAGGATCAGGAGTATGCAAACACGTCTCACTCAACTCTCCCGTCTCTCGCGCCCTCTGAGCGCTCCCTCTGAGGGTCAGCGTTCTCTCAACGCGCTCGCGCTTGCGCTTGGACGAAGGGAAAGGCGTGGTCGGTCAGGGCGCGGGGGATAGACGGGCGAGGCGTGGGCTCAGCGGCAGCGGCCGTCGCCGTTGGCGTCCTCATCGACGCACTCAAAGCCCAAGGCGCAGGCGTTTTGAAGCTCGGCGGGATCGCACAGCTCGCCTTCAGCGCGCAGGGGGCTGACCTGGAAGCTCACGGCGTAGTCCAGGGCGTTGTTGCGCATGTACTCATCGATCAGGTAGAGGTGCGCCCCCGCCGGCAGCCGCTCGACGAGGAGGCTACAGTAGGCCTCACCGCTGTCATCATCAAAGGCCAAGCGCTGCCCCTCCGCCGTCGCCACGTCAACGCCCTGGGCGTCCAAGAGGGCGCCATCGACGCGATAGAGGCGGGTGTCATGGTTGTTATCACAGGCGCCTGCGCCGTCATGTGTCCAGACGCGCACCTGACTGTCTATGGCCAACGTCAGCGCGAAGAGATCATAGAAATCAACGCCGCTCGCTTGCGGATCGAGGTGGGCCAGCAGCGTCTCATCGGGCGCGATGATGATCGCCTGATCGCTGCGCTCATTGGGCTCTGTCTCTCCCCGCGCGGGCGGCAGCGGGGGCGGCGGGGTGCAGACGCCCACGCCGTCCTGGGCGGTCATCTGACAGATCTGATCGCCCTGACAGCGCTCCGAGCCGTCCCGCGCGCAGGCCTCGCCCTCAGCGATCAAGGCCTGCATCGCCAGGGTGAGGGTGTAGTCCACGGCCACGCCGTCCAGCTCCTCGACGATGATCAGGTAGTCACCGGCAGGCAGCTCGCCCTCCAGGGTCGCGCAGCCGAAGAAGCCCCCGTCGTCGCTGGCCAGCTCAACCCAGGCCTGACCCTGCGCTTGATAGAGGATCAGCCGGGCGTTGGGGCAGGGATCGGGGCCGACGTCGAGGCTGACGTAGGTCAAGGTGTCCAGCGTCAGGCTGTAGAGATCGGCGCGCCGGGGATCGAGGCGGCCCAGGTGAGCGCCTGCGCCCTCCAGGGCGCGGATCTCGCGCTCGCAGGTGGAGGAGCAGCCGTCGCCGTTGATGAGGCCGCCGTCATCACAGCCCTCATCGCCTTGGAGGATGCCGTCCCCGCAGAGGGTCACCGCGCAGATCTCCACGTCACAGAAGAGGCCCGCGTCGCAGACATAGACATCATCCGTGGGATCGCAGCGATAGCCCTCGCCGACGGGGGCGATCTGGCACCGCTCATCGCAGCCATCGAGGGGATCGACGTTGGCGTCATCGCAGGCCTCGCCTGGGCCACGGATGCCATCGCCGCAGCGATGGGCGGCGCAGCGCGGCGTCGCCAGCTGGAGCGCGCAATAGGCGCCATAGTCGCAGACGTCCTGGGCGTCGCAGGCCGCGCCGACGGGGACGGTGGGCGTCAGCGTCAGGGTGATGAACTGCGGGGCGATGACGCGCTCGGCGTAGAAGGACCAAGCGCGCAGGAGATAGGCGCCGGCGGGCAGGGGGCGCATCAGCGCGTCTTGAGGATCATCGGGGTTGAGCATGGGGCAGTAGGAGACGCCGCCGTCATCATCCTCCAAGAGCAGGCTGTCGGGGGCCTCGGCGCTGAAGAGCTGGAGCTTGGCGTCCCCGCGCGCGCAGCTGATCCGATCTGGATCGATGATCTCGACGCGGACCACGGCGGACTCGGCCAAGGTGAAGGCGAAGTAATCCTCATCGCCGGGGGCCTCGATGGCGTAGGCCACGGTGGCGAAGCCTTGGGCGTCGATCTCAAGGGGGTATGCCGTCGCTGGGGTGTCATTGGGCTCCTCGGCGAAGGCCTCAAAGGCGCAACCCGCGTCGCAGCCGTCGCCGTTGACGCGCGCGCCATCATCGCAGTCCTCGGCGCCATCGACGCGGCCATCCCCGCAGGCGGAGGCGACGCACAGCGGCAGCGGCAGGGCGTCATCGCAGTAGGCGCCAGCGACGCAGACGAAGGTGGGATCATCGGGCACGCAGGGGGCGCCCTCGGGCAGCGGGGCGATCTGACACGCCTCGCAGCCATCCCCGAGGGCCGCGTTGCCGTCATCGCAGGCCTCATCGGGGGCGAGGACACCATCGCCGCAGGCGTGGGCGAGGCAGGCGGAGGGGGCGCCGCCGCAGTAGCTGCCCTCGGGGCAGAGCTGCTCGGGGCTGTTGGGATCGCAGGGATCGCCGAGGCCGAGCGGGCGCAGGAGGCGGACCTCAATCCAGTTGGCGCCCACCTCAAGGGGATGATTGAGGCTGTACTGGCGGGCCTTGATCACCCAGCGCCCCGCTGGCAGCGGATCAAGCCCCGGATCCCTCGACGGGCTCAGGCTGGGGCACAGATCCAAGCCATCATCATCATCCTGGGCGTAGAGCGAGGCGTCGGCGGCGAGCAGCTCAAAGACCAGATCGCCGTTGCAGCCCACCTCGGCGAGATCAAACGCCTGGATGATCACCTGCGTCGGCGCCGCCAGCGTGAAGGAGAAGAAGTCCTGATCACCTTGGGGGGTCAGCTCGAAGGCCAAGCGGGCCACGCCCTCGGCGTTGAAGACCAGCGGGGTGGCGTCGAGCAGGGCGTCGGGCTCGACGTTGGTGGGATCGAGCTGGCAGCGATCATCGCAGCCATCGCCATCGATGTCATTGCCGTCATCGCAGCGCTCATCGAGGCCCACCACGCCGTCGCCGCAGGCGTGGGCGACGCAGACGGGCGTCGCCAAGCGCGTGTCACAGTAAGCGTCCGCCGCGCAACGATAATCCAGGTGCTGTGGATCGCAGGGGTTGCCCAGATCGATGGGCGTGATCAGGCAGGCGGCGCTGCAACCATCGCCATCGGTGGTGTTGCCATCATCGCAGCCCTCCAGGCCGCCCAGCAGGCCATCCCCGCAGACATGGGCGACGCAGATGGGGTTGAGGGGGCGATCATCGCAGAAGCCCTCCTCTGGGCAAGGGTGGGTTGCATCTTGAGGATCACAAGGATCACCCAGGCGCAGGACCGCCAAGCCACGGACGACGAGCAGGTTGACGCCCGTGGCGTTGCCTTGGAACGAGCTGACGCGGATGAGGTAACGACCGGGCGCCAGGCGCGTGGTGCGGGCGCCGAAGTCGGGGGAGATCAAGGAGCAGCGGTTGCCCAGATCGACGCGATCATCGTTGTGCTCCAGGGCGGCGCCGTCGGGGGCGTAGAGATCGAGGATCGTATCGCCATAGCAGGCGACGGGGTTATCCCAGGCGTGCGTCTGGAGGGTCACGTCCATGGGCTCCACCAGCTCCAAGCGGAAGAAGTCCTCATCGTTGTTGGGGCGGAGGGTGAAGATGATCTCGGCGTAGCCCTCGGCGTCGAGGGCCAGGGGGTTGGGGTTTTGGGCGCTGTCGGGCTCGACGCCGCGCGGCGCGTCGTGCTCCACGCGGCAGTTGGTGTCACAGCCATCGCCAGCGCTCTGGCCGCCGTCATCGCACTCCTCGTCATCGCCCAGGACGCCATCACCGCAGTCGGCGGAGAGGCAGCGCAGCTCCACGGGGTGACACGCCGTGCCTGCCTCGCAGATCAACTCCATCGAGCACGGGGCGCCCTCGGGCAGCGCCACCAGCGCGCAGCCCTCACAGCCATCACCGGCCACGGCGTTGCCGTCATCGCAGGCCTCATTGCTCGTGCGCGCCCCGTCCCCGCAGATGGAGGCCACGCAGAGGCCCTCATCGCAGTAACCCTCGGCGACGCAGCGCGCCAGATCCTGCCCGCAGGCCGCGCCCAGGGCCAGCGGGGTGAGGACCTCCACCTGAAGCAGCATCACCGGCGTGGGGAAGTCGCGCTCATTGCGCACCCGGATGAGGTACTGCCCTCGGGGCATGGCGCGCATCCCCACGTCATCAATGGGGGTGAGCTGCGCGCAGGCCTCGGGGCCATCGCTCTGATCCTGCGCTCGGGGCTCATTGGCGGTGGAGAGGAAGACATCCATGCGCAGATCGGCCTGCGCGCAGCGGTTGACGTCGCCGATCCAAGAGGTGAGGGCGCTGATGTCTGTCGGCGCGCCTAAGCCGAAGATAAACCAGTCCTCATCGCCGGCCTCCAGCTCAAAGGCGACGCGGGCGAGCCCCTCGACGAAGCGCAGGCGCTGGGGGGCGTCGCGGCTATCGGGCTCCAGGTGAGCGACGGGCGCGCAGGCCAGCCCGCCATCGGGGGCGGCGTCGAGGCAGGCGACGGGATCACGCAGCGCCTCGTGGACATAGGTCGCGCGGCAGCTCAGCGTGTCGCCGCTCAGCGCCCCCTCCTCGCCGATGGGCCACCAAGCGCAGTCATCGAGGCAGCTGGGCGCCTCCTGACAGCGCGCCGCGTAGGCCTCACAGAAGGCCGCGCAGGTGCGCGGCGGTGGCGGGACCTCGCAGACGCTCCAAGGCCCCCACAGGCCGCCCACGCAGTCACGGCTGCGATCCCCAAAACCATCGGGGCAGGGCTCGGAGATCTGTGTGCCCTCCAGGCACTCATCGGGATCATCGCAGTCGCCCCACGGGCCCCAAGCGCCCGCCTCACAGCGCCGGGCGGCGGCGCCGTTGTCATTGAGCCCGCAGGCCATGATCTCTTGAGCCGCGTCCACGCACACATCGGGATCGACGCACTCGGAGAACGGCCCCCAGAGGCCATCGACGCAGCTGTGGGTTTGAACGCCTCGGCGGTTGAGGCCGCAGGGGACTTGCTCCTCGGCGCCGTCCACGCACTGACGATCGGGATCATCACAGGGGCTCCACGCCCCCCAAGCGCCGTTGACGCAGCGGCGGCTCATCAAGCCATTATCGAGCACACCGCAGCGCAGCTGCTCAGTGGCTTCATCCAGGCACTCATCGGGATCATCACAGGGGCTCAGCGGCCCCCAAGCGCCCTCAACGCAGACGCGGACGGCGGCGCCGCGGCCATTGAGGCCGCAGGCTTGGCGCTCGACAGCGCCGTTGATGCACGTGCCGGTGTCGCTGCATGGCCCCCAGTCGGTCCACTGACCCTCGACGCAGGCGCGCAGCATCTCGCCCTCGCCGGTCAAGCCGCAGGGGCGGACGCCCTCTGACTCATCCACGCAGACGTCGGGATCATCACAGTCCGCCCAAGCGTCCCAGAGGCCATCGATGCACTCGCGGGCGCTGAGGCCACGCGCGTTGAGGCCGCAGGGCTGCGTCTCCACGCTGGGCTCCTGGCACTCGGGGGGGGCGCCGCCCTCACCGCCTTCGCCGCCTAAGCCCGCTTGGCCGCCTTCGCCGCCTAAGCCGCCCTCGCCGCCTAAGCCTGCTTGGCCCGCTTCACCACCAAAGCCACCATCGCCGCCGCCGAAGCCCGCTTGGCCGCCCTCGCCGCCGAGGCCCGCTTGACCACCAAAGCCGCCTTCGCCGCCGAGGCCCGCCACGCCGCCGCCGCCCGCGATCCCACCGCCGCCCGCGATCCCACCAGCGCCGCCTTCACCGCCACAGGCGCAAGCGCCCCACACCCCCTGCTCATCACAGATCTGCGCGCTGGGGGCGGCGCCGAGGCAAGCGCAGGCTTGCGTTGAGCCAGGCGCACACGCCGAGACGCCTTGATCGCCTTGAGGGTTGAATTGAGAGTTCCCCTCGTCGCAGCCGAAGAGCAAGAGGGGTACAAGCCAGAGCCATTTGGGGAGCATCGCGCACCTCAAGGGAGGGAGAGAGGGGGCGATTCTCTATTGAACGACTGGAGGTAATCAAAGGGATTTGAGGTGATCTTCTGTTGAGACACCACCCATCCAGGCTCAATGGCCGATGATGCCCTCTCGGAAGAGGCCGGCGAGGATGCGGCTGGCCTCAAGCTCGTTCATCCCTGAGATGATGATCAGATCCTCAAATGAGGTCCGCCCGTCCACCTGACTGAGCAGGAAGCCCGCGCGGTGGTTCATGGAGCGGCGCTGCAGCGCGCGGGCGTTGAGCTTCACCTTCGGCGCGCGGCTGAGCGTCCCCAGCCGCTCTTGATAGATCCGCGTCGATTGCGCGGCGTAGAGCCGGAGGAACCCTTGCGCGGCGAGGCTCTCGGGATCGCGCGCCAGGATCTGATCGATGAGCGCGACGCCCCCATAAAAGTCTCCGCGCTTGGCGCGCTTATGCGCCTCAGCGGCCATCATATTGAGGTCATCGAGGGGCGGCGTTGAGGCGGGCTTGGGCGCGGCGGGCTGGGGCGCGGCGGGCTTGGGCGCGGCGGGCTTGGG
>JAHJCH010000321.1 GCA_018813065.1 Myxococcota bacterium | reverse complement strand
CTCGACGCGGCCCTCGACGCGGGGCGCCCCGACGCGGCGATTGAGGACGCCGCAGATACCGCCGTGGCGCTCGACGCGGCGAGGGCCACGCGCTGCGAGGGCTACCGCGCGCCCGCGATCCTGGGCACGCTGCCCGAGGCGCTGGGTGAGATCTCAGGCTTGGTGGCCTCACGCCAAAACCCCGGCGTGCTCTGGGCCCATAATGACTCGGGCGATGCGGCGGTCCTCTACGCGCTCAATGAGGCCGGGCAGCTTTTGGGGCGGCTGCGGCTGCCCGGCGTAGAGGCCATCGACTTCGAGGACATCGCCGCCGGCCCTTGCCCGGATGGCCCCTTCTGCTTGTGGGTCGCTGACATCGGTGACAATGACCTGAGCCGCGAGGACGCCGCGCTGCACCTCGTGGCTGAGCCTCAGCTCGGCGGCCCCATCCCCTTCGCTGAGCGCGACGCCTCGGCCCTCTGGACCCGCCCCATCCGCTACCTCGGCGGCGCCATCGACGCCGAGGCCCTCGCCGTCTCCCCCGATGGCGCCACGGCGTGGATCTTTGAGAAGCGCGAGGGCGATGTGGCCCGCGCTTTCCCCTTTGAGGGGCCGCTGACCGCCGAGGGGATCACCACGCTCAGCCCGCTGCCCGCCTTCGCCGCCCCCGGCGTCGCCATCGAGATGGGCAAGCGGATCACCGGAGCGGCGCTTCACCCCAGCGGTCAAGCCTTGCTCATCCGCGTCTACACCGGTAGTTACGAGTATCGCTTTGAGGGGGGCCAAGGGGTGGCCGATCTCGCCGATCTCACGCCGACGCTGGTCGCCTTGGGCCCCGCGGATGAGCCGCAGGGGGAGGCGATCTGTTATCGCGGCGGGGGGCGCGGGATCTTCACCGCCTCCGAGGCCAAGGATGACACGCCCTCATCGCTCCACTTCTACGCCTGCGCAGAGCCCAGCCCATGAACCGCCTCTCTATGTACACCGCTCGGCTGTTCTTATTGGCCAGCGTGGTCCTCACGATCTTGCTCTATGTGATGCCGCATGGCGCCTACATCGCCTACCCCCTCACGCTGCTGTCTACGATGGTGCATGAGATGGGGCATGGCTTCTCCGCCATGCTCATCGGCGGCGACTTCAACCACTTCAAGATGTGGGCGGACGGCTCCGGCGTCGCGGAGTGGAGCGGCGACGTGGGCCGCTTGGGCAAGGCCTTCGTCTCCGCAGGGGGGCTCGTCGGCCCCAGCGTCGTCGCCGCCTTGGGGTTCTACCTGGGCCGCTCCGCCAAGCTCTCCCAGCTGGCCCTCAAGCTCGGCGGCGTGGCCCTCTTCATCATCATCGGCCTGGTGGTGCGCAACCTCTTTGGCTTCTTCTTCGTCGCCGTCGTGGGCCTCAGCTTCCTGTTCGTCGCCTACAAGACCCAGGCTTGGTTTGCGCAGATCACCGTCGTCTTCCTCTCCTCGCAGCTGGCGCTGAGCGTCTTCTCACGGGGGGACTACCTCTTCACCGCCTACGCGCAGACGGCGCAGGGCAAGATGGCCTCCGACACGCAGCACATGGCCGACGCGCTGTGGCTGCCCTACTGGTTCTGGGGCGCGCTGTGCGGGCTGTTCTCGGTCTTGGTGCTCATCTTCGGGCTGTGGCTGTTCTTTAAGAGCCCCGAGGGCAAGCGGTTTAAGGATAAGCCCGCCGACGTCGCGCCCCCGGATGATCCCGCGCCGCTCAAGGACGCCCCCGCCGCCTAAGGCGTCAAGATCACCGCCGCCTGCGGCGCGATCCGCAGCCGCATCACCGCCCCCTCCACCGTCACCTCGCCCTCGCCCAAGGCCACGCGCAGGCTGGGCACGGCGCGCCCGATCGGCGCCAAGCTCACCTCGCGCTCGATCCACGCCTCGCTGCGTGAGAAGGCCGCCACGACCACATCCTCAGCCGTCCAGCGGGCGAAGGCGTAGAAGTCCGGCTCGATGTACAGCTCACGCCGAGCCCCCACGGCCAAGGCCGGGTGCGCCCCGCGCAGGGCGCCGAGGGCCTCCATCCAGCCGCGCAGGGCCTGTTGCTGCGCAGAGAGCGCCCCGCCGCTCATGTCCAGGGCCGCCAGGCCATCGCCCCAGATCATGTCACGGCGGCTGTCGGGATCATTGCCGCCGGGCAGGGCGATCTCATCGCCGTAGTAGAGCAGCGGCAGGCCAGGCATGGTCATCAAGAGCGCTTGGGCGCGCCGCAGCCGGGCGAAGACCGCCGGATCTTCGGGCGTGGTGGCCAGCTGAGCGCAGCCGGGCTGATCATCAAAGCGGCAGCCCGCCGCCGGATCGCCCGCCGCGCGGGAGGCCATGCGCGAGGCGTCATGGCTGCCGAGGAACTGCACATGGAGCGACTCGGGGGGGTAGGCGGCCTCCATATCGGCCAAGATCCCCTCTAAAGCGTCGAAGGGCAGCGTCCCATCCAAGAGCCCCGCCTGCATCCGGTGATGTGTGGGGAAGTCAAACTGACCATCCAAGGCGGCGGGGCCTGTATAAGCGGCGATCCACTCATAGCCCGAGGCGTAGACCTCGCCGCACTGATCATCAAAGCGATCGCTGGCGCTCACCGCCGTCTCCCCCAGCATCACGATCCGCGCCCCGCCCGCCTCGAACCGCTCAGAGATCGCCGCCCGCAGGTTATAGATCGAGGTCGTCTCCACGTGCTTGACGGCGTCTACGCGGAAGCCGTCCACCCCGAAGGCCTCGATCCAATAGAGCGCGTCGCTGATGAACTGGGCTTGGGCCTCGGGCTGGCGCCAGTTGATGTCGGGGAGGTAGGCGGCGAACAGGCAATCGAGGGGGCGCTCGCTCCAGCCACAGCCCGGATCGATGCCGCAGAGGCAGTCGCTGCGGAACCAGTCGGGGTGGGCGGCCATGTACTCATGCTGCGCGTGGATTTGATTGTTGATCAGATCCAACAAGACGCGGATGCCGCGCCGATGAGCGGCCTCGATGAAGGCGCGCAGGGCCTCATCGCCGCCGTAGCGCGGATCGACCTCGCGGGCGCGGATGGGCCAATAGCCGTGATAGGCGGTGATCTGATGGTTGGGGTCCGCGTTGGGATCGCGCTCGCCGAAGTGCCCCTCCACTTGGCGGTTGACCGGGCTCAGCCAGATGCTCTTGACGCCCAGGCGGTCAAAGTAGCCGTCCTCCAGGGCCGCCAAGGCGCCCCAGAGGTCGCCGCCGTGCCAATCCGCGCCGTAGGGCACCGGCGCGCCGACGGGATCATCGGTGTCACGCGCGCCGTTGGCGAAGCGATCGATGAACAAGAGGTAGAGCGGGCCGCTGCGCCACTCAAAGGGGCTGGCCTCGACCCAAAAAACGGCGTCGATGGGCGCCGCCGCTTCGCCCGCCGCGTCGATGGCGCGCACGCTCAGGGTGTGACGCCCGATCTCCAGCGCCGTCAACGCCACGGAGAAGGCGCCAGACTCATCCACCGCCAGCGCCACGGCCTCGCCATCGAGCCGCGCCGATAAATCCACGATCTCGGCGCCCGAGGCGGCCTTAAAAGCCCGCCCTTGGACCGTCACCGCGCCGCGATTTTCGCTCAACTGCGGCCTGATCGGCGCCAATGTCACGGCGGGGGCCTCGCAGTCGGGGAAGAGGAAGGCGCTGTTGACACAATTCCCGTCGTATTTGCGGTGCGTGCCTTCGGGATCGAGGATCCAGCGGCCATCGACGACCAATTTGTAGGCGTAGAGTTGCCCTGGGCTGAGCCCGTCGCGGGCGTCGAGGGTGACGCTGAAGCGATCCCCCTCGCGGATCATCGGCCTGGGCGTCCAATCCGAGAAGGCGCCGGCCACAGACACCGCCGCCGCGCCGGGATCGGTGTAGGCGATCTCGATCTCACAGCGGCGACGCGGCCAAGGATCGGCGGGCGCGGCGTCGATGACCGGGCCGAGATCCTCGGCGACGGCCATATCCGCCACGATCTCGCCCGCGTCATGCTCGATCTCGCCCGCGTCATGGGCCAGATCGGCCTCGCGGGCGTCCTCAAGCGGCCCCGCGTCGCGCGGCGGGCTGGCGTCGAGGGTGAATCCTTGATCAAAGGGCGGCGCGGCGCCCAGATCGAGGCGCGGGCCCCCATCGACGCGGACGATGGCGGCGTCCTGGAGGGGGGCGGCGCCCTCGCCGTCATCGCAGGCGAGGAGCAGGAGGGGGGCGAGGAGAGTGAGGCGGCGCATATCAGATCCTTTTGACGCAAAAGACAACGCGCTGAAGGCTCGATTGGACGCTTGGACGGCGCGCGCGATCAAGGCGGGCGCGGTCAAGGCGGGCTAAGATACCCGATCACTCAAAGGAGACGCCCCATGCCGCCCCTCATGCCCCTGATCCTCGGCGTGATGATGAGCACGCCAACCCCGCCCACGGTGTTGACGCTTCAGGCCACGCTCAAGGCGCCCAAGGTCGTTGAGATCTCCACGGCGCGGCTGCGCGAGGCCCAGGAGATCGCGGCGGCGCAGCGCGCTTATGAGGCCCATATACACGCGCTGCCGTCAGCGGCGCGCCAGCGCTTCGTGACCGCCCAGTTCCTGGGTCAAGCGGCGGACCCGCGCTGGGATAAGCGGCTGGGGGTGCTGGGCGTCGCCCAGGGCGTCGATCTTGAGCTGACCTTGCGCAATGATCTCCCCCGCGAGGTGGTGATCTATCAAGGCGGCGACGCGCAGACCTTTAAGATCACCCTCACCGGACCTGGCGCGGTCGCTTGCCCCTTTGATGGGAGCATGACCATGGAGTTTCGCGGCGGATTGCCCCATGTGATCAAGCCCGGCGGCGCGGTGACCTTGAAGGTCGAGGCGCTGCGCGATGGCCCAAGGGGGCTGAGCCGCTGGCTGTTGACCCAGCCCGGCGTGTATCAAGCCGCCGTGGCGTTCGAGAGCATCGGCGATGGCGTGATCGTCCGCGCGGCGGCGCCGCCTGTTACGCTCACCGTCGTCGAGGTGGAGTGAGGCTGACCATGTGTCGATACGCGTTTGGGCATTACAAGCCCCATTACGCTTGCTTTGACTGTCGCAAGGGCTTTAAGCGCCGACTACGCAGCGACTTCAAGGGCGGCGGTGAGGCGCTGCCCGCCCGCTGCCCTCAGTGCGGCGCGCTGATGGCCAACATGGGGCTGGACTTTAAGCCGCCGCCCATGAAGGACGCTTGCGCGTGGCGGGTGCTCCAGGGCCTCTATACAGCGGGCCTGACCTTTCACTCTTGCGGTTGCTCTGGGCCAGGCTATCGACCTCGAAGCCCTCAGGCGTATCAGCGCTTCTTGGAGGAGACGCGCGCCGGTTACCTCAGCGCCCTGCGGCGCTGGGTCAGCGATCAGGACGCGGCGGTCGAGGCGCGGGCCGAGGCCATCGCCAGCTGGCGGGCACGATTGGCGCGCGTGGAGGCCGCCCTCGCCGACGCATGATCAAGCTCAACCACCCGCCACGGCGGGCCATGATGAGGAGCGAGACGGTGAAGATATGGGTTGACGCGGACGGCTGCCCCAGGGCCGTCAAGGAGGTGGTCTTCAAGGCCGCCGAGCGGCGCGAGGTGGAGACGGTCTTGGTGGCCAACCACGCCATCTCCACGCCTCAGAGCCGCTGGATCTCGGCGATCATCGTCGCCTCTGGGATGGACGTCGCCGATGACTGGATCGAGGCGCGCGTCGCTGAGGCGGATCTGGTGATCACGGCGGATATCCCCTTGGCCGCGCGGGTGGTGGCGCGCGGGGCGACCGGGCTGGACCCGAGGGGGGATGAGTACACCGAGGACAATGTCCGCGAGCGGCTGAGCATGCGCGACTTTATGCACAGCCTGCGCGAGGCGATGCCCCTGGGCTTGGAGCCCAAGCGCGCCTCCGGCGGCGGCGCGCTGGGGGGCGGGCCGCCTTATGGACCAAAGGATAAGCAGCGGTTCGCCAACGCCTTAGACCGCCTGTTGACGCGCGCCGCGCGCTGAAGCCTCGCCGCTCACCTCACAGATTTGCCCCCCCGTATCCAACTCG
The DNA here is from genome assembly GCA_018813065.1 of Myxococcota bacterium. Lineage (GTDB taxonomy): Bacteria > Myxococcota_A > Bradymonadia > UBA7976 > UBA1532 > JAHJCH01. The sequence goes on along the minus strand of JAHJCH010000321.1, from coordinate 8,604 downwards.
CATGAGGCAGGAGCGCCGCCGCGCCGCCTGATCTACACTGAGGCCATCAATCCTCTCAAAAAGAGGGGCTCGGTCTTGGTAAGCTGGCCCAAGCTCCTGACTCGAAAGGTCGCTCATGCGCTTTATCTTCACCGCTTGCCTCTGCAGCGCGCTCGCCCTTGCGTTCAGCCCGCCCGCCGTGGCGCAGAAGCAGCCCACCTTCAAAGAGAGCCGCGATCAAGGCATCCTTTACTTTAAAAAGGGTCGCTTTAAGCGGGCGAAGGCCAGCCTGGATCAGGCCTATGCGACGCCCCAAGGCAAGCTCGATGGGCGCACCCTCTATTACCGAGGGCAGGCCGCCCAGAAGCTGCTGCTCCTCGACACCGCCTTTGAGATGCTGGACGCCGCAGAGCAGATCAAGGACAACGATGACAAGCTCAAGGCGGGCTTGGCGGAGTTCAAGAACGAGCTGAATGATCGCTACGGCGCGGTGCATATCAAGGCGGGTAAGGGCGAGACGAATAAGCAAGGGCGCATCTTCCTTGAGGCCAAGACAGGCATCATCAATAAAGAGAAGAAACGGGTCTTTATGTCGATCCGTGAGCGCTTTCGCGCCCTTGAGGTGAGCTTGCCACGCCGGATCTACCTGCCCTATGGCGATTATCTGGCCAATAACGTGCCCTTTACGATCTCCAAGGGTGAGCAAGAGCCCACCGTCGAGGTCTTTTTGCAGATCGTCAAGCAAGAGCAAGAGAGCCCGCTGTGGTGGTACGTCGGCATCGGCGGCGCCACCGCCGTGGCCGCCGGGCTGGGCGCCTTCTTCTTGCTCAACCAAGAGGACCCCGAGGTCCGCGCCCGCTTAAACCCCCAGTTTGTCGGCGAAGGAGCCCCATGATGCACCCCCGATTATTCGCCCTCACCTTGCTCCTCGCCGCCTGCGGCGATCCGGGGGTCAAGTATGAGGATCGGACGCTCAACATCGCCCTGAATGGCTGCATGGGCGAGGTCGCCGCTGCCGCCGAGGCGGAGGCGACGACCTGCCGTGGCCGCCTCAGCGCCGCCGTGGCCGAGGCCGACGTCAACGGCTGCTTCTTGGTGCGCCAGACCGCCGAGGGCAGCGCCACGCACGGCCTGCCGCTGCGCTGGCGTGAGGGCCGCATGGCCTTCGCCAGCGAGGGCACCCTGCCGCTGGCCGTGGGGCAGCGCATCGAGGCCGAGGTCTTTCTCTTTCGCGAGGAGATCACCGCCAAGAAGTGCCAAGGCGAGCTGAGCTTCGGCGCCGCCTGTGATGAGGCCAGCGGCTGCCTCATCAAGCTGATCCAAGGCCCCAGCCTCATCGGCGCCGAGGGCCTCGACTTTGACTTCGGCGCCGCCGCAGGCGCCTGCGTCACCGAGGGGCCGCTCAGCCAGAGCCCCGAGGCGGAGCTGTGCGACGGCGCGGACAATGACTGCGACGGCGAGATCGACGAGGGCGATCCCGGCGCGGGGGCGGACTGTGATACCGGCGAGCAGGGCGTCTGCGCGGCGGGCGTCACCGAGTGCGTGGAGGGCGCCACGCGCTGCCGGCGCCTCCAGGCCTCCAGCGTCGAACTCTGCGGCGATGGCCTCGACAATAACTGCGATGGTCAGGAGGACGAGGGCATCACCTGGCGGCCTGGCGGCGGCGTCGAGCCTGTCCTGATCGGCCAGCCCTGCGCCTTGGGCGTCGGCGCCTGCCGCGCGGCGGGGATCGTCGTCTGTGATCCCGAGGATGATCAGCGCGGCGCCTGCGACGCCGCCCCCAGCGCGCCCCTCGATGAGATCTGTGATGGCCTCGACAATGACTGTGATGGCGTCATCGACAACGGCTTTAACCTCGGCGTCGCCTGCACCGTCGGCGTCGGCGCCTGTGCGCGCGAGGGCCTCAGTGTTTGCCACGAGGGCGGCCTGGGCTGCGATGCCTTGCCCGGCGAGCCCGAGCTGGAGATCTGCGACGACGTGGACAATAACTGTGATGGCGTCGTCGATGAGGTCTTCCCCGATCTCGGCGAGCGCTGCGATGTGGGCATCGGCGCCTGCGCCCAGTCGGGTGAGATGATCTGCGCGCCCAACCAAGCCGACACCATGTGCAGCGTCACCGCGCGCCTGCCCGTCACCGAGGTCTGCGGCGACGGCGTGGACAATGACTGCGATGGTGTGATCGATGATGGCTTTGAGCAGCTCGGCGTGGCCTGCGAGGTGGGCGTCGGCGCCTGCCTCCAGCGTGGGCGCTTTATCTGTGATCCCAGCGATAACACGCTGATCCGTTGCAGCGTCGATCCCCTCGCGCCAGCGCCCAATGATCCCACCTGCGATGGCGTGGATGATGACTGTGATGGTGTGCTCGATGAAGACTTCACCAGCCGCCCCAGCGAGTGCGGTGTTGGCGAGTGCTTCAACACGGGTGAGATCCGCTGCATCGCTCATCAAGAAGCAGACAGCTGCGTGGCGCATCAGCCCGCCTTCAATGATCCCACCTGCGACGGCCTCGATGATGACTGCGATGGCGTCAATGATGAGGACTTCCCCTCGGAGGACACGGCCTGCGGCGTGGGCGCCTGCGCGGCGATGGGTCAGACCTTCTGCGTGCGCGGCCAGATCACCGACAGCTGCGTCCCCGGCGCGCCCTCCCCCAGCGATCCCACCTGCGATGGCCGCGATGATGACTGCGATGGCGTCAACGATGAGGACTTCCAAGACCACCCCTCGGAGTGCGGCGTCGGCGCCTGCTACAGCGAGGGCGACGTCACCTGTGAGGCGGGCGTGGCGGTGGACTCATGCCTCGCCAGCGCGCCCGCCCCCGATGACGTCACCTGCGATGGCGTCGATGACAACTGCAACGGGCAGATCGACGAGGGCTATGTGCGCCTGGACACGGCCTGCGGCGTGGGCGCCTGCGCGGCGGTGGGCCAGACCTTCTGCGTCACTGGCGGCGTCACCGACAGCTGCACCGAGGGCGATCCGGCGGCCAATGATCCCACCTGTGATGGCCGCGATGATGACTGCGATGGTGAGGCCGATGAGGACTTCCAAGGCCCCGCCACGACCTGCGGCTCAGGCGCGTGCAGCGCGGTGGGTGAGATCATCTGCCGCGATGGCGCGCAGGTGAACACCTGTCAGGAGGGCAACAGCGCGCCCAATGACCTCACCTGTGATGGCGTGGATGATGACTGCAACGGCCGCGTGGACGATGACTATGTGAGCCAGGACACCGCCTGCGGCGTGGGCGTCTGCGCCAACACCGGGCGGACCTTCTGCGTCAACGGCGCGGTGATCGACAGCTGCGAGCCTCGCGCCTCCTCGCCCAATGATCCCACCTGCGATGGCCGCGATGATGACTGTGATGGTCAAGTGGACGAGGACTTCCAAGGCGCCGCCACGACCTGCGGCGTGGGCGCTTGTCAGCGCAACGGCGTGACGGTCTGTCAGGGCGGGCGGGTGGTGGACACCTGCCGCGCGGGCAACCCGGCGGCCAATGACGCCACCTGCAACGGCGTGGATGATGACTGCAACGGCATCCGTGATGAGGACTTCGTCAGTCAAGACACGCGCTGCGGCGTGGGCGAGTGCTTCGCCGTGGGGCGGACCTTCTGCGTCAACGGCAGCCTCACCGACAGCTGCGTCCCAGGCGAGCCCGCCGATGATGATCCCAGCTGCGATGGCCGCGATGATGACTGCGATGAGATCTTCGACGAGGATTTCGTCGTCGAGGCGACGGCCTGCGGCGTGGGTGACTGCGCCTCGACGGGGCAGCGCGTCTGCCAAGACGGGCAGATCATCAACACCTGCGCGCCAGGGGCGCCCGCGGCCAACGACGCCACCTGTGATGGCGTGGATGATGACTGTGACGGCCTCACCGATGAGGACTTCCCCCGCGAGGTCGTCACCTGCGGCGCGGGCTCCTGCGGCGACACGGGGCAGACGATCTGCGTCGGCGGCGTGGAGGATGACACCTGCGCGCCAGGCGTGCCAGCGCCCAATGACGCCACCTGCGACGGCGTGGACGATGACTGCGATGGCCTCACCGACGAGGACTACACCCCACAGCGCACCACCTGCGGCGTGGGCGCCTGCGCCTCGACGGGCTGGCGGACTTGCGTCGGCGGCGTGGAGCAGAACAGCTGCGTGCCCGGTGAGCCAGCGGCCAACGACGCCAACTGCAACACCGTCGATGATGACTGCAACGGCGAGGCGGATGAGGACTTCCCCATTCAAGCCACCTCCTGCGGGCAAGGCCCCTGCGCCGACGTGGGCTTGCTCACCTGTGAGAATGGTCGCGTGGTCGATTCATGTGAGGCGGGCATCCCTGCGGCCAACGATCGCAGCTGTGATGGCGTCGATAATGACTGTGACGGCGCGGTGGACGAGGCCTATGTGAGCGTCCCCACCACCTGCGGCGTCGGTGAGTGTCAGCGCACGGGTCAGACCTTCTGCGTCAACGGCGTGGTGCAGAACTCCTGCAATCCGGGCCAGCCCAGCAGCGACGCCAACTGCGATGGGCGTGATAATGACTGTGATGGCACAAACGATGAGGGTTATGTCTCTGAGGTGACGAGCTGCGGCGTGGGCGCTTGCGCAGCGAATGGGGCGACTCTCTGTGTAAATGGTGAGGTGATCGATAACTGTACGCCCGCGCGGAGAATCAGCAATGATGACGCAACCTGTAACAATGTTGATGACAACTGTAACAGCCTCATCGATGAAGACTATGTGCGGCTTGAGGTCGAGTGTGGCGCTGGATCTTGTGGTGACACAGGCGAGACGATCTGCGTCAATGGTGTGATTGAGAACACCTGCCAGCCCGGCAACCCCGCCCCCAATGACGCGACGTGTGACGGCGTGGATGATGACTGCGATGGTCAAGCCGATGAGGATTATGCCACGGCGCAGATCTCATGTGGCTTGGGTGAGTGTCAATCTACTGGGACGCGTGATTGCGTCAATGGTGGGGTTCAAGATGACTGCACCCCTGCCGATGGAGACGCCAATGATCCCAACTGCAATGGGCTCGATGATGACTGCGATGGTCAAATCGATGAGGACTACTCCCCCTCCGTGACCACCTGTGGTCAAGGCGTCTGCGTCGCCTATGGCGTGCTGGCTTGCCAAGGCGGCGCCGAGGTGGACACCTGCATCCCCGCCGCTGCCGGGGATGAGCTGTGTGGTAACCAGCTCGATGATGACTGCGACGGCAACACGGATGAGGGCTTCCCCACGCTCGGCAACGCCTGCACGGTCGGCCAGGGCATCTGTCAGCGCTCGGGCACCCTGGTTTGCTCAGGGGATCGCCTCAGCGTGGTCTGTAGCGTCTCTCCGGGGCAGCCTGATGACAATGAGACCTGCGATGGCCTGGACAACGACTGCGATGGCAACACAGATGAAGGCAACCCCGGCGGCGGCGCGGTGTGCAACACCACGCTCGATGGCATCTGCCAAGACGGGGAGATTCAGTGCGTCAACGGCGCCTTAATCTGCGTCCAGACCGTCTTCCCGGAGGCGGAGGCCTGCGATCTCTTGGACAATAACTGTGATGGTCAGATCGATGAGGATCTCGGCGTCACCCGCTGCGGTGATGGTGAGTGTGATCATACGATCAACAACTGCCTCAACGGCGTTGAGCAGGTCTGCGATCCCTTCGAGGGCGCCATCGACGAGGTCTGCGATAACAACCTTGATGATGATTGCGATGGCGTGGTGGATCAGGGCGAGCTGTTGTGTGGTGTGGGAGAGTGCGCGCAGATATTAAATGCGTGCCGCCCCAACGGCGATCCGACCCCCTGTGATCCGCTGGATGGCGCCGTCGCTGAGATCTGTAACGATGGCCTCGACAATGACTGTGATGGCTTGACGGATCAAAACGACGTCATCGACTGCCCCTGAGCCCTGCCCTCCGTTCCCCGCCACGCGTGATGAGCGCCCGCGCTATGATCCCCCTCGCTGTATGGTGAACCCATAAGAAGGGGTCTGACGATGTACAAGCCGCTCCAGATCACGCCGCTCCTCCTGATGGCGCTCAGCGCCACGCCGCTGCTCGCCCAGCCCGCCGCGCCGACGAGCCAGCCCGCGCCGACGAGCCAGCCCGCGCGCCTCAACGCTGTCGCCTTTAAAGCGCTGATCGCCTCTGGATTTAAGGGCGCCGTTGATGAGCGGCTCGGCGTGGCCATCGCCACCTCCGCGACGGTGGCCAACCCAGAGGAGGATCAGCGCCCAGAGCGGCGCGCGCGCCTCCTCTGCGGCGCGCCGCTCAAGGCCCGCCTCCTGGAGCTTCAACAGGATCTCACCTCACGCCTTAAGGTCGCCGAGGAGGATGGAGCGGCGCCCTTTCAGTGTGAGGGCTTGTCATGCGCGCATGCGGCGGAGATGGAGTGGGATGTGATGGGGCGCTACATCTTCGAGGCGCGCCCAGAGGGGCTGGTCCTGCGCAGCGTCGCCTTCGTGGAGGGGGGGCCGGTGCCAGAGGAGGCGGTGAAGGCCGGTGAGGCGTGGACCGCCGCCGCGCTCAAGCGCCTGAGCGGCTTGAGCTGCGCTTCCCCGGACGCGGCGATCAACCAAGGTGTCTACCAGGTCTGCAACACGGCCCAGGACAAGCAGCCCGGCTTGCCCTTGCGCGCGGCGCCGACCTGGGCGCGCGACGTGGAGACGATCAAGCCAGGCGCGGAGCTGCTCGACGGCGTCCTCATCGATGATCTCGGCGCGCGGCAGGGGGCGTGGTGGTCCGTGGCTCTGCTGGGGCAGCCCTCCGTCAGCGGCTGGGTCACCTCGATCAACACGGATAAGCGGGGCGCCAAGACGCCCGTGCTCTGCCCCATCAACCCCGGCAAGTAGCCCACCGCGCCTGGACGACGCGGCCCATTGTCGCCCCCCCCCTCTGCCTGCTAAACCTGGGCATCTAATCTGGGATAAGCCACATGAAGAAGCTGCCCCTGCTCTTGATTATGCTCGGCTGCGCCGACGTGACGGATCTTGGCCCGAGCCCTGGCTTGGACGACGCGGATGTGCTGGCGGACATCAAGCTCACGCCCCTTGACGCCGCGCGCCGCGTCTGGGACAGCGGCCCCGATGATCAACTCCTGGGCTTCTTGGAGCCCTGCGAGCGCAACGCCGACTGCCTCTCTGATCGCTGCGTGGAGATGCTCAATGGCCCCGCCTGCACACAGCGCTGCGCCGAGCACGCCGACTGCCCCAGCGGCTACGCCTGCGCCGCCATCGAGAACGACGGCTGGGATCGCACCTTCCTCTGCGTGCCCGATGACAACGATCTCTGCCTCGCCTGTGAGGTCGATGAGGACTGCGACGACCCAGAGGATCGCTGCCTCAACATCGGGCGGGGGCGCTACTGCGGCGAGGACTGCGCGAGCCATGACTGCCCAGAGGGCTACACCTGCCAGGACGTCGAGGCCGAGATCGAGGGCCAGTCTACGCGCCAGTGTGTCCCCGAGGGGGGGCAGTGCGCGGGCTGCGACGATCCAGACGGCGATGGCTACGGCGTCGGCGCCGACTGCCTTGGGATCGACTGTGATGAGACGCGCGTAGAGATCAACGCCGGCGCGCTTGAGCGCTGCAACGGCTTAGATGATGACTGTGACTTCAGCGTCGATGAGGGGCTCAGCGTGCCCCCTGACACCTGCCTCACCCAAGGTGTCTGCGCCATGGCCGCGCCGATCTGCCTCCTGGGCCGCTGGGATTGCCGTTACCCCGGCGCGTTCGAGGCCCTTGAAGAGGTGAGCTGCGACGCCGCCGACAATAACTGCGATGGCGTCGTCGATGAGGGCTTTGATCACCAAAACGATCCCAACCACTGTGGTCGCTGCGCCAACCGCTGTGTCTTCCCCAACGCCACGAGCGTCTGCGTTGAGGGGATCTGCGCGCTGGGGGCGTGCCGCGTGGGCTGGATTGACCTCGACGGCCTGCCTGGCAACGGCTGCGAGGAGGAGTGCGCCTGGCTGAGCGAGCAAGACCCCCCCGATCCCGATCATGTAGACGCCAACTGCGACGGCCTCGACGGCGACGCCTCGCGGGCGATCTTCGTCGATGTGCTGCAAGGCGCCGACGGCAACCCGGGGACGCGCCAGGCGCCCTTAGCCAGCATCAGCGCGGGCATCGAGCGCGCCGCCGAGCTGGGCTTTGACGTCTACATCTCCCACGGCAACTACCGCGAGTCGCTCACGCTCGCCGACGGCGTCAGCCTCTACGGCGGCTATGACGCGCGCAACCTCTGGCGGCGCGATCACGCCGTGGAGACGACCTTGATGGGCGGGCCGCGCGCCGTCATCGCCGAGGGGATCACGCGCCTGACCGAGATCCAACAGATCCACATCATCTCCGCCGACAACGAGGCGCCGGGGGAGGGCAGCTACGCGGTGACGCTCATCGACAGCCAAGCGGTGCTCATCAGCGACAGCGTCATTGAGTCCGGGCGCGGCGGCGACGGGATCGACGGGCTCAACGGCGACAGCGGCGGTGATGGCTTGTCGGGCGACGACGGCGCCGATGCCCAGGACAGCGCCAACATCTTCCAAGACTGCGATCAGCGCCCAGGCGGCGCGGGCGGCCCTGGGATATGCCCCGACGGCAGCCGCGCGGGCGGCGCGGGCGGGCGCGGCGGCG
>JAHJCH010000320.1 GCA_018813065.1 Myxococcota bacterium | reverse complement strand
GGTGCGCGGCGGGCGCGGGGCGCACGGAGGCGGGCTGGGAGCGCCGCTCTAGCTTGGGGCGCGTCGCCATGGGGCGCTGTGGTCGCCCAACGCTCCCTGCCTGCGCAGGGCGGCCCTGAGGCGGGCGACCTGAGCTGGACGCGGCTCGCCCTCGTCGCTGAACACTCTCAAGCACATCTGGCGTGAGCGCCTCGCCAAAGGTAATGCAGCTGGTGATCTCCAGCGCGCGGATGATGCGCAGCGCGTCGATCAAGCCTAAGGGGGCGCGCGCCAAGATCTCCCCGAGAGGCCGCGTCCCATCAAAGAGGCTGGCGAGCTTCAGGTCATCCGAAAAAGCGCGCAACATCATCGCATAATCATTTAGACGCGGACTTGGTTCAACTGGGCATCGCATATAATTATCAAAATGACGTGCTAAAAGCTCAACAGGCTGCGCTGTTTTTATACCTTCAAATATAATCGGCAATAAATTTAATGGTTGAGCGGATTGAGCACGCTTTTGGATTTCTGGATCATAATTCATCCCATATGAAGCGTTGCTCCAAGAAAAACAACTCAATAGAATGTTTTTTGTTTGTTGTTTTTTGGCTTCATCTAGCTCTAAATCACTCAAGATTCCTTCTTTTTTAATTAAATCAAGGAATCTCGAATTCGGATCTAATCTTCTCTCCGCTACGATTTTTTGATATGTATACTCATCGATTTTTTTATCTTGGAGCAAGATATATGCGATGGAATCTTTTAATAGATTTGTTTCAGCATCAAGTGGGCTGCCATGTGAGAAGTAAATTTCTCGAATGATTGCATTTCTTTTTAATAAAAGACGACCAGTGAAATGTCCGCTGAAGCATTGATATAAAATCTCAGGAAAGCTCAGATTGCCATAATAGCCCTGAGGTTCATAGCTCACGCTGGAATACATCGCAGTAAATTCATAGCTTAATTGATCTAAGCTGAGTGAATCATCTTCTTCAATCAAATGTTTTTGATATAGACCAAGTGAATTATTTGATTTAAAACCAATGTTTTCAGGCTGAATTTCTGTTGAAAAAAGCACTTCTTCTGAAAGAAATAAATCTTCATTGCTATCATCAATTAATCCGATAGCATGATTCTCATCATGACCAGATAATACATTTGTATGATTAAATAAATCAAGACTTTCAAGTACATCTAGGTTGTCATCTTCTAACGCAATAATATTTGAATTTAATTCAGAGTTAATTCTTCTTTCTGTGGGTATTTGAGTAAAGTCATGATTTGCGTCATTTGGAGAAATGATTTCTTGATGAAAATTCTCATTTTTTTTCTGAATGGATACATCAGGCAAGCGCTGAGTGTTAGATTTAGATGAATACTGAAAATCATCAAAGTCTAACGCATCAAATTCAGAGATGGGTTCTGGTGGTATTGGTAAAACAGCCTCGGATTCCATACCACTTAGATCAATCAATTCATCATTTACATATAAAATCTCCTTTATTTTTTCAATAAAAAAATCAGTTTCTCGCACTGAATAAAAATAAGCATCGGATTCAGATTCAATCCTCATATTTTCATCATCGATGATAAAAATCGGGAGATTGGGCTGCATTGTCTTCATGTTTTCGCAGACATAAAACGCTTCTTCGGTAAGAAGGAGCGCGTCACCCACGATCACCTCTGGTGAAGGCTCAGAGTAAAAACGATGAAGGAGATCACCAAAGCTTTTGACCGATGTTGAATCAAAGCCTGCGCGATAAAGCAGCTCAGCGATCCAGCCTCTCGCTTCAATCACCAGGATTTGATGTGCAGCCATGGAGCCTCCAGTGATGAATTTCGCCGCGCCGAGGTTTAAAGGCGCTCTTGATCTCTCGCCGATGGGGGGCGCCTGTCCACGCCAGCTCACCTTGACCTCATTGGAGCCCACGCCCTCGGGGCGAGGAGCTTAGCTTGGGTTTAACCCGACTCACAATGATTTTCGGGGTTTGAGTTATACTCGCCGCATGAATTGGTGGCGATCTTTATACGATGAGCACCTCGCCGATCTCCTGCTCAGCCGTAAGGATGAGGTGGAGGCGACGACGCGCTTCTTGATCACGACGCTGGGCCTGCGCCCCGGTGATCGGCTGTTCGATCAGTGCTGTGGCAACGGGCGCCTCGCGCGCCCCTTGGCGGCTCAAGGCTTTGAGCTGGTAGGCGTTGATCTCATCGAGGGCTATGTGGAGGCTGCGCGCCGCGCCGCGCCGACGGCGCTGTTCTTCGCCGATGACGCTTTCACCTTTATGCCCCCTGGGCGCTTCGACGGCGCCTTTAACTGGTGGACGAGCTTCGGCTACGCCCCGGAGGCTGCACAAAACCAAGAGATGTTGGCCCGCGCCTTCGAGGCGCTCAAGCCAGGTAAGCGCTTCGCCCTCGACTTCTTCAACCTCCCCGGCCTCTTGCGCGGCTTCCAGCCGCAGATGGTCAACGAGAGCCCCGATGGTCGGACGCTCTTGATCCGTCATAGCCGCCTCGACCTGGCGGGCGGGCGCCTCCTCAAGCGCTGGCGCTATGTGCTGCCCGATGGCGCGCGCGTCGAGCATGAGAGCGCCGTGCAGCTCTATATGCCTCATGATCTGGCGGCGATGTGCCGCGCGGTGGGCTTCGTTGACGTTGCGCTCTATGGCGATCTCGACGGCGGCGCGTTGACCCTCGATAGCCCGCGTTGCTTGGTGGTGGCCCGACGCCCTTGAGCCTCAGCGCAGCCGCTCAAGCAGCGCGGCGAGCCCCTCGGCGGTGTGGTAGTCATGGCTCGTCGCCAGCTCCACCAGATCCGCCCGCGCGCCGCGCGCCGCGTCCAGGCGGCGCGCCTCCAGGATGTGGCCGTCGTGGATCGTGATCTCATGGTCAGGGAGCTGGGCGCGCAGCACCGCCGGTAACCCCGCCGCCTCCACCACCGCCAGCAGCTCACGCTTAAAGCCACGCCGCAGCCCCTCATAGAGCCCCCGCCCCTCGTGGACAATCTGAAACAGCAGGCCCGTGAGGTTGGCCTCCACGCGCAGCTCTCCCGAGGCCAGCCAAGCCCACACACCCTCACGCGTCGAGGGCTCGACGCGCACACCGTAGCGCGCCGCCAGCCGCCCCAGCGCGCTGAGGAGCTGGCCGCTGTTGAGGATCAAGAAGGGGTCTAAGGCGCCGTCGCTGATGTCCTCGGCGTAGCTGCTCAGCCAGGCGCGGTAGCCCTCCCCCTCGCCGATCCGCACCCCTTGGGCCTCGGCGTCGCGCAGGAAGGTGATGACATCCAGCCGCTCCGGCCCAATCCGGGGTTCAAGCCAAGGCTCAAACTGCGCAAAGAGGGCGTCGGCGGCGACCTCCGTCTCCGCGTACGGGCGCAGCCCCAGGTAGTAGCCCTCTTGGACCTTGAGGAAGGGCAGCGCCTCGTCGAGGTGATGGCGATCGATAAAGCGCCGCCACAGCCCACGCAGGCTAAACGGCGCGCCGATGGCCTCAAAGAGCTGGGCCTCGTCCTCCACGTCGAATCGCCGCTGCGGCGCCCCCTCCAGCCCCACTGTGTAGACGTCGCAGCGCAGCACGCGCCCCTCGCCCTGGATCAACTCCAGCAGCAAATCGCTATGGATCTCGGGGAGGTAGCGCGCGTAGAAGGCCGCCAATGGGCTGGGATCGGGCGCGCCGCAGTCGGCGCACTGGCTGGGGCGCCAGCCCCGCGCGGGGTCCTCGGCGCGGGCCATCAGATCGGCCTTGAGGCGCGTCAGATCTGCGTCGTCGATGGCGTCGAAGTCCCCCAGGCGCAGCGTGGTGCCCCCGCAGGCGTGGCACTGGGCGATGAAGGCCCCCAGATCCTCCGTCCAGGCGTCAAACTCCCGCAGCGTGGGGCGGCGACAGCGCTCGATGAACCACCTCAGCGCCGCTTGGCGGTGCTCATGGAAGCGCGCGGGCTCGCTGGGGAAGCGCAGCACCGCGCCGGCGGTCTGGGGGCGGTCTTTGGGATCACGCAAGGGGCCTCGTCTGCTCTGGGTGTGAGGTCAACGGGCCGACGCGCCGCCCGCTTGAGCGCGCGCCGTGAGCATCGTCAGCTCAACAGGGCCGAGGTTCTGTAGGACCTAGAGCACTGACTGGAGCGTGACGCCCATGTCGGCGGGGGTGCGCGCGACCTTGATCCCCGCCGCCTCCAGGGCCTTGATCTTCTCCTCAGCGGTGCCTTTGCCGCCTGAGATGATGGCGCCCGCGTGGCCCATGCGGCGGCCCGGAGGCGCCGTGGCGCCCGCGATAAAGCCAATGACAGGCTTGGTCATGTGCGCCTTGACGTAGTCGGCGGCTTGCTCCTCCGCCGTGCCGCCAATCTCACCGATCATGATCACGGCGTCCGTGTCCGGATCGGCCTCAAAGGCGCTGAGCACGTCGATGAAGTTGGTGCCGTTGACCGGATCGCCGCCGATGCCGACGCAGGTGCTCTGGCCAATGCCCAGGGCCGTGAGCTGGCCGACCGCCTCGTAGGTGAGCGTGCCCGAGCGGCTGACGACGCCGACGCGGCCCTGCTTGTGGATGTGGCCGGGCATGATCCCGATCTTGGACAGCCCAGGGCTGATGATCCCAGGGCAGTTGGGGCCGATGAGCCGGGACTTGGAGCCCCGCAGCGCCGCCTTGACCTTGACCATGTCCACCACAGGCACGCCCTCGGTGATGGCCACGATCAGCTCAATCCCCGCGCCGATGGCCTCAAGGATGGCGTCGGCGGCGAAGGGCGGGGGCACATAGATTACGGTGGCGTTGGCGCCCGTGGCCTCGACGGCCTCGGCGACGGTGTTGAAGATCGGCACCCGGTCGTCAAAGCGCTGGCCGCCCTTGCCCGGCGTGACGCCGCCGACGAGCTGAGTGCCATATTCGATCATCTGGCGGGCGTGGAAGCTGCCCGTCCCGCCCGTGATGCCCTGCACGATGAGCTTGGTGTCTTGGTTAAGCCAAATCGCCATGATGGATCGCCTCCTTACTTTCCAGCCACGGCGGCGACAATTTTGCGCGCGCCGTCCGCCATGTCTTCAGCGGCGATCAGGTCTAAGCCGCTCTCCGCCAGAATCTGCTTGCCTTCTTCCACATTCGTCCCCGCCAGTCGCACAACCACGGGCACCTCTAACCCCAGCTCTTTGGCCGCCGCGACGACGCCCTCGGCGATGATGTCGCAGCGCATGATCCCGCCAAAGATGTTGACGAAGACGCCCTTGACGTTGGGATCGCTGAGGATGATCTTGAAGCCCGCCGTGACCTTCTCCGTGGTGGCGCCGCCGCCCACGTCGAGGAAGTTGGCCGGCTCGCCCTCAAAGTGCTTGATGATGTCCATCGTGGCCATGGCCAGGCCCGCGCCGTTGACCATGCAGCCGATGTTGCCGTCGAGGCTGATGTAGTTGAGGTCAAACTTGCTGGCCTCGATCTCCTTGGGATCCTCCTCGTCCAGATCACGCAGCGCCATGATGTCGGGGTGACGGTAGAGCGCGTTGTCGTCGAAGTTGATCTTGGCGTCGAGGGCGATGACGTCGCCGCCGCCGGTGATCACCAGCGGGTTGATCTCGGCCAAGGCGCAGTCCTTCTCGACGAAGGCGGCGTAGAGGGCGCGCATAAACTTGACGGCCTTGCCCACCGTCTTGCCGCTGAGGCCCAGGCCGAAGGCGAGGTTGCGCGCCTGGTAGTCCGCCAACCCCACGGTGGGATCAACCCACTCCTTGAGGATCTTCTCCGGCGTCTCGGCGGCGACCTTCTCGATCTCCATGCCGCCCTCGGTGCTGGCCATAAAGCAGATCTGGCTCTTCTCGCGGTCGAGGACGACGCCCAGGTAAAGCTCGCGGGCGATGTCGGCGCCCTCCTCGATCCACAGGCGCTTGACCTCTTGGCCCTCGGGGCCTGTCTGGTGGGTGATGAGCTGCATCCCCAGGATGGCCTCGGCGTGAGCGCGGACCTCGTCGAGGGACTTCGCCAGCTTTACGCCGCCGCCTTTGCCACGACCACCCGCGTGGATCTGCGCCTTGACCACCCAGACCGGGCCGCCAAGGTCTTGGGCGACCTTGAGCGCCTCATCGACGTTGAACGCGACGCCACCCTTGGGGATAACGACGCCATATTGGCCCAGCAGGGCCTTGGCTTGGTACTCATGGATCTTCATCGATCAGCCTCTCTATTTCATCGACGCGATGATCTCGTCGCCGAACTCACTGCAGCTGCGCAGCGCGGCGCCACGGAGACGACGGGCGAGGTCGTACGTGACGGTTTGACGGGCGATGGCGCCCTCTACGCCTCTAAGGATGCGATCAGCGGCCTCACCCCAGCCCATATGGCGCAGCATCATCTCTCCGCTGAGGATGACGCCGCTGGGGTTGACCTTGTCTTGGCCCGCGTACTCCGGCGCGGTGCCATGTGTGGGCTCAAAGAGCGCCACCTCATCGCTGAGGTTGGCGCTGGGGGTGAAGCCCTGGCCCCCCACCTGGGCGGCGCAGGCGTCGCTGAGGTAGTCCCCGTTGAGGTTGGTCGTGGCGATCACCTCGTACTCGTCGGGGCGCAGCAAGAGCTGCTGGAACATGGCGTCGGTGAGCCGATCTTTGATGAGCAGCTTGCCCTCTGGTGTCCGCCCGCCAAAGTCCTCCCAGAGCCGCGCCTCGGTGACCGCCACGTCGGCGAACTCCGCCTCGATGAGGGCGTAGCCCCAGTCCCGAAACGCCCCCTCGGTGTGCTGCATGATGTTGCCCTTGTGGACCAAGGTCACCGAGCGGTGCTTGTGCTCAAGGGCGAAGCGCACCGCCCTGCGGATCAGCCGCGCGCTGGCCGCCTCGCTGATCGGCTTGAGCCCCAGGCCACAGCGCGGGGGTAAGCGCACCCCCAGCCCGCTCAACAGCGCCGTGATCTGCTCCGCCTCCTCGCTGCCCGCCGCCCACTCCAGCCCCGCGTAGACGTCCTCGGTGTTCTCACGAAAGAGCACGACGTTGAGCCGCTGGGGCGCCTTGACGGGGGCCTCGACCCCTGGGAAGAAGCGGATCGGGCGCACGTTGGCGTAGAGGCTCAGCCGCTGACGCAGGGCCACGTTGAGGTTGCGGATGCCTCGCCCCACGGGCGTCGTCAGCGGCCCCTTGATGGCGACATGGTGACGCTTGATGGCCTCGATCGTCTCCTCAGGGAGCCAGTCCCCTGTGGCCGCGAAGGCGCGCTCTCCGGCCAAGAGCGGGCGCCAGATGATCCGCCGCGCGCCGCCATAGGCGCGCTCCACCGCCGCGTCGATGACGCGCGAGGCCGCCGCCCAGATGTCAGGCCCGCTGCCATCCCCTTCGATGAAAGGGATGATGGGCTGCGGGGGCACGCACGGCGTCATATCCGAGTCGAGCGTTATGAATTGACCGGGCATCCAACCTCGCTGTGATGAGATGAGGCGCAATACATCTAACGGCTCATCGGTGATTCTTCAACCACTCACATTGATCCTGCGCCTCGCCTCTTGCGCTCCCGAGAGGCCACACGCACCATGTCGCTTACCATGGAGCCGCCCCCCCCCACCCTCGCCCCTCACGCTACTGGAGCCCCACGCTCTGGTTTCGTCGATCGGCGCTGCGCACCAAGATCACCTGGATCCTCTTAGCCGTCAGCCTCACGCCGCTGCTCTTCTCTGCGGTCAACAACGTCTATCGGGCCAATCAGCACGGCAAGGCCTCGGTGGTGATGGAGCATCAGCTCAACGCGAAGTTCGCCGCCCATATCTTCGACAAGCACTTTAACCGCATCCGCAGGGAGGCCGAGATCCTGGCGCGGCGGCTGCCGTTGGATGATCTCCGCCCTCTGTTACAAGGGCGCGTCACCTTCACCAGCATCCGCCGTTGGCGTGAGGACAGCTTCCTGCGCGAGCTGCGCCCCTGCATCGGCGCCATCCTCCTGACGACCCCCAGCGGCGAGGTGCTCTACAGCGATCCCTTCTCCGCCCTCAAGCCCGACGTCACCGCCCAGCCTTGGTTTCATCAGCTCAAGGCCGAGGGGGGCTTGGCCATGGGCGGCCTGGAGCCCTTCACCCCCTCGCGGGGCTTCAACTTTATGAACGTCACCCCCATCAAGGGCCACCGAGGCGCCCTGGAGGGGTACCTGATCATGGCCGTGCGCAGCTGCATCCTTGAGCCGCTCTTAAAGGAGGCGGCGTACTTCAAGCCGCCACACAGCACGCTCCTCTTGACCTCGCCAGCCAAGCAGATCGCCCTCTATGAAGGCCCCGCCGCCCTGGGCACGATCCCCCGCGCTTTTGAGTCCATCGCCCCCAATGAGACGCGCGAGCTGCGCTTCAGCGGCAAGGCCTACCTCATCAGCCGCGTGCCGCTGGGCGCCTCTGGCTGGACGGTCTTCCTCCAGACCGAGGAGCGCCTGGCTTATCACCATGTCCATAAGCTCAACTGGCACCTGGCCGTCATCGTCGCCGTGACCTTTATCGTCATCCTGCTGGTGGCGGACTTTATCGCTGTGATGTTTTTGCGTCCGATTCAGGAATTGGAGCGCGGAGCGAAGATGATTGGCTCTGGTGCGCTCACTTATCGAATTGATCTACACTCCGAAGAGGACAATGAGATCGGTAGGCTAGCCAAAGCCTTTAATTCGATGGCGATTAACCTTGAGCAGAATAAACAAAGATTAAAAAACTACAGTTATACATTAGAAAGCACAAATCAAGAGCTTAATGCCCTTGTTTTTGCGATTAGTAATAATTTAACCAAGCATTTAACTACAATTTCTTGGTCCGCAGATATCTTACATGAAGAGTATTGTGATCAATTTAATGATGAAGACTTCGATTTTTTAAATAAAATCAAATCAAATGCTGAAAGTATCACTGCTTTAATGGAAAATTTATTACAGTTTGTGAATCACGAGCATGTTGATGGGGACGTTATTTCATTTAGAGTTTATGACTTGCTCCAAGAGGTGATTCAGGCGAATGACATTGAGGGCACGATTGAGTTAATTGGAGAGTTTCCGACGATGGTCGCTGATCGGAAGCAATGGCGTTTGATTTTTGCGAATCTTATTCATAATGGACTTAAATTTAATCGTTCAGCAGCGCCTAAAGTGATAGTTGAGTGTAAATCTCAACGAATGCACTGGATTTTTGAGATTAAAGACAATGGCATTGGCATTAAAAAGGATGATCAGAAGCGCGTCTTTCAGCTCTTTACCCGCCTCAACCATCAAGAAGACTTCCCCGGAACGGGGACCGGGCTCAGCCTCACCTCGCGCTTGATCGAGGAGCACAAGGGCAAGCTGATCTTAAAGAGCAAGCCCGGACATGGCAGCCTGTTTACGATTCGAATCCCCAAGAAGATCAGCATCCGCACCGCGCCTCATGTGCGGCTGGAGCGGCTCGACCCGGACGCGTGAGCTGAGGATGTAGAGAGAACCTGGGCGCTAGAACTGGCTGGCGGGCCAGGCGTCGGCGGGGGTGCAGCGGGG
>JAHJCH010000035.1 GCA_018813065.1 Myxococcota bacterium | reverse complement strand
GTGAGGAGTCGAGCAGATGGCGTTCAGCAGCAACAAGAAGATCTACAGCGTCCAGTTTAAGGAGGGCGGCTCCAAACAAGTTGTGAGCGGCTTCCTCAACATTGGTGAGGCCGCTGGCAAGTCGCGCGACCGCCTCGATACAGTCCGCGATATCCTCCTCTCCATGGACTCGGCGATGAGCATCGCCGGGCGCGCGGCGGGGATGCTTCAGGGGGCCTTCAACGCCCTGCGAGGGCCTGCCTCGCTGGCGATGGACTTTGAGCACCAGTTCGCGTTGATCAAGACCCTCAGCAGCGAGGTCGGCGACGATCTAGAGGGCGAGCTGCTCGATCTCGCCAAGCGCGTGCCGCAGACGGCGGGGGACATCGCCGACGCGGCCTATCGGGCGATCTCGGCGGGGATCGATCCCAAGGAAGTACGCGGCTTCCTTGAGGCGGCCTCAAAGGCCGCCGTGGCGGGCAACGCCTCGATGACTGAGGCCACGGTGGCCCTCACCAAGACCTTGGCCGGGTTCAAGAGCCAGGGGCTTGAGGCCACCGAGGCCATGGACATGCTCTTCACCATCGTCAAGCGCGGCGACACCGACTTCAGCGCGCTGTCTGAGTCCATTGGTATGGTGGCGGGCATCGCGGGGGAGGCGGGCGTTGGCATTGAGGAGATGGGCGCGGCGCTGGCGACTCTCACCAAGTCCGCGCCCAACACGTCCATCGCGGTCACGCAGCTCAACGCCGTGATCAAGCTGCTGAAGAACCCCACAGACCAGAGCGCCGAGGCCTTCAAGCAGATGGGCATCGAGGTGGGGGCGCTGGCCCTCAAAGAGAAGGGCCTCATTCCTATCCTTCGCGAGATCCAGGCGGCGACACAGGGAAACGTGGGGCTGACCTCGACGATCACCCGCGATTTTGAGGCGGCCTCTGGCTTGACCAGCCTCCTCAGCCAGTCCATGCAGACCTTAGAGGGGGATCTGCAAGCCACCTCCAAGGCCGCTGGCGCCCTGGGCGACGCCAACGCGATCATGAGCAAGACCTCTAAGACCGCCCTTGACGCCTTCAACGCCATCAAAGAGGGCGCGTTGAGGGACATCGGCGACAAGATCATGCCCACCGTGGTGGCGGGCTTGGAGCGCCTGGGCGCCATCATCGACGAGAACGGCCCCGCCATCGCCGCCGCCATCGAGAAGATCGTCTCCACCCTCTTCTCCCTGGCGAGTTGGGTCGCGGATCATGGCTCAAAAATCGCGGGCTTCTTCGCCGCAGCCTGGGGGGGAAAGGCCCTTCACAGCGCTGCGTCAGGGATTCAATCGTTAATTCCAGCCTTGGAGCGAATAACGCCATCTACCGAGTGGGCTACGGGCTCTCTCCAACGCTTCGCTGGCACCCTCTCCAAGTACCTTGGTCCTGCCGGGCTGCTGATCGCCGTTGCCGGCACGGCTTGGACCATTGGAACAGCCATCGCCGACGCCATTGGGATCACCGCAGAGGATGAGCTTGATGTCCACCTTCGCTCGGTGCGCGAAAAACTCCGACAGGAAATCAAAGCCGCAACAGATGAAGTCAGCCAGTCGGTGCGCAATAGCCAACAGGACATATCAAAGTTGGTTGCCCGAGGGGACTTCTCCGGCGCAAGGGCGGCGGTGGAGACGAAAAAGGCCGAGTTGCAAGCGCAGATTGTCTCCGCCGAGGCGAACGCTCGCCGAATCCGCGAGGCTCTTCACCAAAAGATGGCCGCCATCAAGGCTTGGGGCGACGTCAACGAAGATCACAGCCGAGTGATCCAACTTACCAAGGAAGAGCAAAGCCTACGCGCCAGTCTCCAGTTCGCGTGGGAAACCACCAAGGCCCTCAAGACCCAGCAAGGCTCACAGGCAGCGATAGAGGCGAAAAGGGCTGAGTTGGAGGCGCAGATCGTCTCCGCTGAGGTAGAAGCTGGTCGCATCAGTGACGCTCTTCACCTAAAGATCGCCGTCATCAAGGCGTGGGGCGACGTCAACGAAGATCACGTTCGAGTGACCCAGCTCAAAAAAGAAGAGCAAGACCTGCGTGAAAACCTTCAGCGTGTTTGGGACCTCGCCGACGCCCTCAAAGATCGACGCGCGGAGGTCATGGGAGATGGGGACGTTGAGGGGCTGATCAACGCGCGCAGGAAGGCAGACGCCAAGCTCGAAGATGAGCGCATCGCTGCTGAGAATATGAGCCGCGAAGCCGCCCGCCGTGAGGCCGCCAAGCGCGCCGCGAAAGCCCACGCTGACGAGGTGCGGCGCATCCGCAAGGACGCCCTGCGCTGGGAGATTGAGGCCCTCGAAGACGGCGCTGAGCGTGAGCTGGCCCTCCTCAAGCTCAAACATGATGAAGAGATGGCCGAGGTCCGCCGCGCGGGGCGCGCCGTGGCCCAGATCATCCCCGTCTTAGAGGCGCGCCAAGAAGCCGAGCGGGCCAAGATCCGCAAGGAATGGCGCGAGAAGGCCGCCGAAGAGGCGCGCAAGGCCGAGGAGGAGGCCCAGCGCCGCGCGGATGAGCCCGCCAAGTTCGCGGCGGGCCTCGAAGACCGCCAACAAGCGCTGATCAGCGATGAGGGCGAGCGCCAGCTCAAGCAAATGGAGACGCGCCACGCCCGTGAGCGCGCCCTGGCGTTCAAGCAGGGCCGCGATCTCCTCAGCTTGGTCGCCGTCCAAGCCCGCGAGCAGGCCAAGCTCAAGGAAGACGTCGCCAAGGAGGCGGCGAAGAAGGAGGCCGAGGGCATCGGCGAGTTCGGCGCCAACCTCCAGAGCGCGGCGGCGGCGACGGGCGGCGCCATCGACGCCATCGGTCAAGCGATGCTGGCCTTCGGCGCCAAGGGCGACACCGTGGCGAAGGCGATGGCCTGGACCAAGGCGCTCGTATCAGGCGCCGACGCCCTCGGCTATGGCGCGCAGGCCTACGCCGCCTACGCCACGGGCAACCTCTGGTCGGGGACCAACTTCACCTTGGCCGCGATCCAATCGGCGGCGGCCTCAGCGGCCTACTTCGCCGCCGCAGGGAGTGGGGGCTCAGGCTCAAGCGCGGCGCGGCCCTCGGCCTCAGCTTCAGCCAGCGCGGCGGCGCCAGCGCGGCGCGCCTCAGAGGCGGACTACGCCACGCGCGGGGGGAGCGGGGGGGGCAAGGAGCTGACCTACAACGTGGTGTTCAACGGGCCGGTCTTCGAGTCGAAGCGCGCGGTGATGCGCTTTATCGCCGAGGGCCTGCGGGATCAAGCCCGCGCGCCGGGCGGCGTGCGGCTGGGGGTGAGCTGATGCCCAGCGGATCTTACGCGCCCAACGCGGCGCTCGTGGCGGGTGTAGACCTGCGCCCCTGGGCGGGGCAGGTGATCTTGCGGCGCGGCACGCATGAGGTGCTGTTGCCCGCCTGGAGCCTGCCCGGAGAGGGTGTGTTTGAGGATCTCATCGACGCGCTCAACGGACGCGGCGAGTACAACAGCCTCGGCGACCGCGCCCAAGCGGCGCTGGACATCGCCAGCCCAGGCGAGTGGATCAACATCTGGCTGAGCGAGGCGGATAAGGTCTTTATCGAGTGCTCGACGACCTTCCAGCTCAACGGCGCGGCGGAGTCCGTGCCGTATGGGTGGCCCAACACGCCTTCGCCCTACTACGCGAGCATGACGGGGAGCGGATCTTGGCGGCTTGAGGCGCCCGAGGAGTGGCAGAGGGGGGCGTTTGAGGCGCTGAACCGGCTGAGCATCGACCTCGATCCAGAGGGGGCCAAGATCGCCGTCTTGTTCGGCGCCCTCGGAGTGCATCAGGACGTGATCACGAGCCTGAGAAACAGCGGCAACAGCCCCACGGATGACGAAGACGGGCGCGGCGCGGTGAACCTCCAGGCGCTCGACTGCATCGCCAACGCGCAGACCACGATCATGTGGGCTTTAGACGCCCTTGGGCGGGTGGTGATCAGCTACTCAACCTCGATTGAGGACATCGAATGGGTCGCCGAGGGCCTGCGCGATCTCTTGGGCTTTACGGGGCTAGAAACCCCTGAAACCGTCGGGTTTTATCGCAAGCTCACGGCGACCTACCCGCCTGCGCCGGTGCTGATTATCGAGCGCCTGGCGCGCGCTGAGCGGTCACTCCTGCGCGACGCCTCGACGGTGCGCCTCTCCGATGGCCGATATGGCTTTGTTCACCGGGGTGATCACCCCCGATGGGCGCTGGATTTTTACTTGAGAGGCCCGGCGACGGGGCGAGATCAGGTGAGCTTGTACCTGGCGCGGTTCACGCCCGCCGCGCCAGCGGGGTTTGCGCTCAATTTTTATCAAGAGTGGGGCGATCCAAGGCGGGCGCGCCGCGCCCACGAGGTCAATGTCTCCCAATCGGCCTACTCCATGACCCGCACCGCCGAGCGCGACGGGCGCCGAGGCCGGATCTTGGGCCAGCGCGCCCCCGGTGATGAGGAGATCGCGCCCGCTTGGAGCCATGACATACAGGTTGAGACGCTGATCAAGCTGCTCCTCGATGAGCTGGAGGCCTGAGCCATGCCCGCCACGGTCCCCTCTGCCCTGAGCTACCCCGTCGTTCACCAGCTCGGCACCGGCGCAGCCCTTGAGCACGTCGCCTTGCAGCGCGTCGCCGAGGCCATTAACCACTGCGCCGCCCATCTCCACGCCGCCCCCCTCATCGAGCAGGGCTTTGAGTCCGGCCAGGGCTTTGAGCACACCGGCGCGAAGGCGCTCATCAGCCGGTGGCGCGTCCCCACCCTGACCCAGCTCCACGATCATTGCTTGGTGCTCATCGAGGCCAAGAGCACCACCGGCGACGGCCAAATCACCCTCACCAGCAATAGCGGTCAGGTGGTCTTTAGCGTGGTCGCGGTTGGGGCGCGCGGCTGGCATCAGGGCCAGCTCCCCATTGACGCCGCCGCTGACTTCGATGACCTCACCCTCTACCTCGACGGCGGCACCGGCGCGCTGCGCATCTACTCGCTTCACGTCAGCCATCAGCCCCTTGGCTCGCCCCTCCCCGCCGCGCGCTTGACCCAGGCCAGCGGCGAGGCGGTGATCCCCATGCCCCAGAGCCCCCAGAGCCTCACACAAAGCCTGGAGCCCCTCTCAGCGGGCTTGGGCCGCTTGCTCAGCGCCAACCTCAAGGCCCTGCGCGATGGCTGGCGCAGGATGTTGTGGAGCGCCGCTGGCGCGGGCTCAGGTGGCGGTCTCCTCGACGCTGCCCACGCCGAGGACTTCCCCACGGGGCTGGTGCGCAGTTGGCCGGGGATGGAGGGCCACGCCCTCAAGCTCTGGGCGTGGGTGATGCCCCACACGGCCAACAACACCGTCTTTGTCTTCCTCATCAACGGTCGCGCGGTCTATCGCCAGACTATCCAGGCCAACCCCGCCCAAGATCGGCTCTGGCTCGATGCCGATCTCCTGATCCCAGAGGGTGAGCCCGATCCCTGCGAGGGCTTGCCCGCCTTTGAGGTGGGGATCAGGCCCATCGGCCTGGGGGCGGTGGTGCGCGATGGGCAAACCACGAACTGCGGGGTGCTCTCCATCTCGCTTTGGGGGGCGCCATGACCGATCTCATCCTCCCCGCCGCGCGCTGGCCCGAGCTGCCCGATGACGCCGCGATTCAATGGGGGCTCCCCGTCGTGGCCCCGCCCCTGATCGCGATGGCTTCAGCCTCAATCCACCTCACGGCGGCGCGGGCGCGGCGCTGGATTCACCGCGCCTACAGCCACGCCACCTCCTACAGCGTGCGCGGCATCCCCGATCCGGCGACGATCCACAACATCGCCTGGGCGCCGAGCTGGCATTTGAAGCGCGTTCACCTGCGCGCGCTCTATCAAGCCGATCCCAACGCGAAGATCACGCCCGCGCCCTCGATCAAAGCCGAGCTGATGAGCGCCGTCAGCGGCGGTTCGGCCCTCGATGCCCTCGAATGGCGCCTCGATCTGGGCACCCTCAGCGCCGAAGAGGAGCGGGTGAGGCCGGGCGTCTACCGCTACCCCCCTCAGCGCCTCTATACGGGGCCATTCTCACAGCCCGGCGCGGGCCTCTACGTCACCTCGCGCCCCTTGGAGGTGGGCGATGACCCCCTCCCCGTGCTGCTCTGCCTGCGCTTGAGCGTCAGCGAGGCCGTGCGGCTGCTTCAGGTGGACGTTTGGGAGGCCTTTGAGGAGGCGATTGAGCAATGAGCCGCGCTGATTTTGTCTTGGAGGTCGCGGGCTTACTCGCCCGATACTATGCCGGGCAGGCCCCGCCCGAGGAGACGCCCGCCTACGCCCCCTCAAGCGCCCCTTACGCCGATCTCAACCACCTCATTGGCGTCTCTGGAGGCGAGGATTCTGTTGAGGAGATCGGCGGCGTGGCCGAGGTGACGCCGATCACCGTCACCCTCGCCACGCTGAACCGGGGCGCGCGGTCGATCTACGATCCGGGCCTGGTCTTTACACGGCTTCAGGTGGCCCAAGCGGGCTTCACCGCCCAGCTCACGCGCACCCTAGAGGCCGATGACGCCTCCACGGTCTACATCGACGCCGATCCCGCGAGCTTGACCACCCCCGCGTGGGTCCATTTGGGCGCAGAAACCCTCCTCGTCACCGCTGGCGCTGGCTCCTCCAGCGATCCCCACGACCCTGACCCCTTCCGCCTCACCATCGGCGCCCGTGGCGTCGGCGGAACCCGGCCCCAAAACCACATCATCACCGCCCGAGGCGCCGGGCGGCCCATGATCACCCAGCGCTTGATTCATTGGATCGGGAGACGCGCCGCCTTGCGCTGGTGGAATGGCCGCGCCTATGAGGACGTGGCGCGCGGCTTCCTCGCCAGCACGCCCAAGATCGACAGCGACGGCCTTAGCCTCACCCTAGAGATCGCCCCTCTGACGACGCGCCTTGATCGAGAGCTTGGAGATCAAAGCCCGCAAGGCCCCGTTGGGCTCGCCCAGGGCTGGCATCACTACGAGGAGGACACCTACCTCCAGCACGGCCAGGTCTGGCCCGAGGCCCACGCCGTCTTCACCTATGCCAGCGAAGATCTCCCCGCCGATGGGCAGGAGGTCATCTGCGGCTATGAGCAGCAGCCCACGACCACGCACGCGGCGATCTTCGACGTGGGCCGCCCCCCAGGCTGCCCCCGCGCGGGCGCGCTCCAGATCGACGGCCAAGACCCCCTCACCGTCACCGGCTACAGCGGCTACACCTTCCTCACCGAGCCCAACACCCCCAGGCTCACCTCCGCGCACACCGGCGTCGCCAACATCGCCGCCGCCGAGCTGCACACTGTCACCTTCCCCGCTGGCCTCCACCGCCTCGATGAGCTGGTCAGCCTCGTCAACGCCGCCTGGGCGCCCGGCTCTCGCGCTGGCGATGACGGCCAATGGATGAACGTCACCCTGCGGCCCCTCCGCCGCGATCTCTTGGTCGCCTGGAACACCACCCGGCGCGGGATGCGGGACGCCTATCTCTGGCTCTGGAATCGAATCCGCGCCCGCCCTGAGACGCTGGAGACGCGCCGACGCGCCACGCTCACCCACGTTTGGGAGGACGGCTCAACGCCCTCGCGCCCCCACCCTCGCCTCTCAACCGAGTGGGTCGGCTTCGATCTGCGCCGCCCCGATGACGACTCCGCGCCGCTGGCCGCCTGGGAGCGCGAGGAGATCATCCCCCGCGACATCGAGCAGGGCTACAGCCTGCCGATCCGTGGCCTCGCCTCGGCTTGGTATCGCCCCGGTGAGGGCGGCCTCTTGGTGGACGCTGAGATCCTCATCCCCGCCGAGGGCCTCAACGTCGAGGTGGTCTACACCGACGACGCAGGCGACGCCCAGATCAAGGCCGTCCGCGCCACCGCCTGTGGCCCCAAGGGGGACGCCGCCTACTGGCTTGAGCTTGATCCACGCGATCACTTCAAGCTGCCTCCCCTCCGCGACGGCTTGGACGACAACGATCCCGTCGTCATCCGCCCCGCCCGCGCCGTCGAGGGCCTCGCCCCTGGCCTCCTCTTGCTCCAGCTCCTCATCAGCGGCGGCGACGGCGCCTCTCAATACGACGTCCTCCCCTTCGGCGCGGGCTTGAGCGAGGACGAGGTGGATGTGGACAGCTGTTTGCGCCTCACCTCGCTCACACCTGGCCCTTGGAGCCTCTCTATCCCCGAGGGCGAGTCTCTGCGCGAGATCCTCCGCCCCATCCTCATCGACACCGGCGCCGCCCTCATCGTCCGCCCTGGCCCCGATGGCCGCCTGCGCCTCGCCGCCGCTCCCATCACGCCCGAAACCCGCGCCGAGGCCCGCCTTCACATCGCCGCCTGCCGATGGGGCACCACGCCCGCCTTGGAGGCCATCGAGGATCTCCGCAACGCCTTCGCCTTCAGCGTCAACTTCGACGCCCAGGGCGAGGCCCAGGCCGTTATCCGCATTAAAGATCCCGCCGCCATCGCCCAGCTGGGCCGCGAAGAGACCCTGGAGCTTGATCTGCGCGGCAAGCACATCGACCGCCTGCGCGGCGGCGACCCTTACGCCGCCCTCTTGCCCCTCGCCTCTCGCCTCTCCACCCTCTTCAGCCAGCCCCGCCGCGCCTACCGCCTCGCCCTCGCCGCTGACCAG
>JAHJCH010000319.1 GCA_018813065.1 Myxococcota bacterium | reverse complement strand
CGTGGCGGCGCCCGCCTGGGTGGCGCTGGGCGGGGCGCAGCCTCAGGCGCGCCCGCCGCTGGCCGCGCCTCGGCTCTTGAGCTTCACCCAGCCGCGCTGGGCCGCCTCGCCGGGCGCGCGCCGCTATCGCGTGATCTTCGCCGAGGATGAAGAGGGCTGGCGGGCGCGGCGCGGCGTAGAGGTGGGGGGCCTAGAGGTGGGCGCGGCGTCCGGCGCGGGGCGCTTCTTCTGGGTCCAGGCCCTCGACGCCGAGGGCTGGACCAGCCGCCCCTCCCAGGTGGGCTTTATCCCCGAAGGCGCCGCAGCGCCTCCTTGAGCAGCGCCTCGAAGCTCATCTCGGCGGCCACCTCGCGCAGCTCTTGGACGAGCTTATCGACCCCCTGGGCCTTGAAGCCCAGGTTCTTCAAGGCGCTCTCCAGATCATAGAGGTGGGCGTGGAGGGCCAAAGACGCCTCAGGCGCCGCCGCCTCGCCCTTGAGGGCCTCGCCCAGCTCCAAGATCATCCGCTCGGCGGTGCGCTTGCCCACCCCCGGCACGCTGGAGAGCTGCTTGACGTCGCCGTCGATGATCGCCGCCTTGAGCGCGCGCAGATCCATCCCGCCGAGGCAGGCGATGGCGATCTTAGGCCCGACGCCCGAGACGCTGATGAGCCGCCGCCACAGCGCCCGCTCGGCCTCCTCGAAGAAGCCATAGAGGGCGATCTGATCCTCACGGACGTGCGTGTGGATGATCAGCGCGCAGGGCTCACCCTCTACGGGGAGGCGCTCCAAGACGCTGAGGGGGCAGGTGACCTCATAGCCGACGCCGTGGACGTCGAGGATCACCGCCTCGGCGGCCTTGCGCGCCAGCGTGCCGCTGAGGCGCCCGATCACTGGCTGAGGCGCTCCATCTCCTCCTCGGAGATCTCGGCGTTGGTCCAGACATTTTGGACATCGTCGAGATCATCGAGGAGGCCCATGAGCTTGAGGGTGTGCTCTGCCCGACTGCCCTCGACCTGGATTGGGTTGGTGGCGACGCGGATGGGCTTGGCGTTGAGGAGGTTGAACCCGGCGCCCTCTAGGCCCTTGCTGACCTCATGAAGATCGGTGAACTCGCAGGTGACCTCGAAGCACTCATCGCCAGGCTCGACGTCCTCGGCGCCAGCCTCGACGGCGGCCTCAAAGAGCGCGTCGAAGTCTACGCCCTCGACGGCGACCTCGATGTAGCCCTTCTGCTCAAACATCCACGCCACGCTGCCGCTGCTGCCCAGCTCGCCGCCGTACTTGGTGAAGATGTGGCGAACCTCGGCGACCGTGCGGTTGCGGTTGGTGGTCATCGTCTCGACGAGGAAGGCCACGCCCGCTTGCCCATAGCCTTCATAGACGATCTCCTCATAGGACTCGCCGTCCAGCTCCCCCGCGCCGCGCTTGATGGCGCGATCGATGGTGTCATTGGGCATGTTGGCGCCGCGCGCCGCGTTGATGGCGCTGCGCAGCCGAGCGTTGCCCTCGGCCTCCTTACCGCCCTCGCGGGTCGCCACCGTCAGCTCGCGGATCAGCTTGGTAAACAGCTTGCCACGGGCGGCGTCGGCGCGGCCCTTCTTATGCTTAATGGTGCTCCATTTATTATGGCCGGACATCTCTCTACTCCTGAGGGTGAAAGCGGTGCGCGGTGAGCATAGCCGCTCCTTATTGCGCAATGAAGAGGCATCGCGCGGGTCCGGCGCGTGGCTCGATCTCGGGTTGGTTATGAGGGGCTCGTCTCTGCTACAAGCCTGGCGCGTTATCAAGGTTGGCCGCGCAGCTTTCTTTGACGAGGCTTGATCTCAACTTAAACAAAACCTAAATATGGCGCGGGCATCTCTTAAGCCAAAAGCGGGCGCTCTATTTTTCCAAGCGCCGCGCCAGGACACGATGAGGATCAGCAATGGGACACGACGGCTCCTTCTCAATCATCAACCTCTTTCTACAGTTCTCCGATCTCGGCGCGGAGTGGGTCATGTGGCTCCTCATCGGCCTGGGGGTCTTGATGGGGGGCCTCTTCCTGGAGCGGCTGTTTTTGTATCTGCGCACCCAGGTCAACGCGCCTGGGATCGCCCGCGAGCTGGTCATGGCCCTCTCCCAAGGCAAGGTCAAGGAGGCGGCGGAGATGATGAGCCGAGGCCGCGCCATGGAGGAGCGCGTCTTAGCCGACGCGCTGGAGGTCTATGAACAAGGCGCCTTCGTCATCGAGCAGGTGATGATGAGCTCGCTGGCGCGCGAGAAGCAGCGCTTTGATCGCTTCCTGGATTACTTTGGCACCTTGGGCAACAACGCGCCCTTTATCGGGCTGTTTGGCACCGTCATTGGGATCATCATCTCCTTTAAGAAGCTGGGCGAGAACCCCAAGGGGGGCCTGGAGGTGGTGGGGCCTGGCATCGCCGAGGCGCTGGTGGCCACCGCCGTGGGCCTCCTCGTCGCCATCCCTGCGGTGGTGGCCTATAACTGGCTCAAGGGCTCGATGAAGAAGCGCGTCAGCAACACGGAGTTCTTGGGGCGGATCATCCTCTCCCAATCGCAGCATGGCGGCGAAGCGGCGCCCGCCCCGGCGCCCGCGCCCGCCCCGGCCCCGGCGCCCGCG
>JAHJCH010000318.1 GCA_018813065.1 Myxococcota bacterium | reverse complement strand
GCAGGCCACGCAGGCGCGCTCCACGCAGAAGCCCGCCGCGCAGTCATTGTCCACCAGGCAGGCGACGCAAGCGTTGGTGGCCGCGTCGCAGACGCCCTGGGGACAGTCGCCGGGGTGGAGGCAGTCCACGCAGCGGCGCTCGGCGATCAGGCAGCGGCCCTCACAGGTGGTGTCATCGACGCAGTCCACGCAGCGACGCTCCGCGGAGATGCACACACCACCGCCGCAGTCCTCGGTGGAGAGGCAATCGACGCAGACATTGCCGCTGGGATCACAGACGGCGCCGCTGGCGCAGTCGCCGTCTTGAACGCACTCGACGCAGAGGAAGGTTTGGGGCTGACAGGCCGCGCCCTCGGGGCAGTGCGCGCGGCTGAGGCACTCGACGCACAGCCCGACGGCCTCATCACAGACGCCCGCCTCGCAGTCTTCATCGCCGAGGCAGTCCACGCAGTCGCCGCCGCCCTCGGGGCAGCGCAGCCCCTCGCCGCAGTCCTCATCGGTGAGGCAGCGCAGGCAGGCGCCGGCCTCGCCGCAGGTCTGACCTTGGGGGCAATCGCCATCAACGCGGCACTCAATACAGGTGAAGCGCTCGGAGCAGACGAAGCCCTCGGCGCAGCCCGCGTCGGCGAGGCACTCGCGGCACAGACCCGTGGCGCGGCAGCGCGCGGGCGGCGCGCAGACGAGATCCTGCGCCGCCTCTGGATCACAGCGGGGGACGCAGACGCCCTTGAGGGGATCGCAGATCTTGCCCTCCGCGCAGATGACGCCGACGCAGGCGGCCCGCGCCGCGCAGCCGCCCTCGCGGGGCTGGCACTGGCCCTCTGAGCAGGCGAAATCAGGGCCGCAGGCCGCGTCATTGGCGCAGGCCACGCCGCAGAAGCGCCCCTCCTCGAGATCGAGGCAGCGATCAGCGGCGCCGCCGCAGTCCTCATCGTAAGTGCAGACCGCGCAGGCGCCTTGACCGATGGTCACGCAGCGCCCGCCCGCGTCACAGTACGCGCCCGCGCCGCACAGCTCGGGGCTGAAGCGACAGTCATCGGCGGGGCGACAGAGATAATCCACGCAAGCCTCACCGCTGAGGCAGTCCTGATCCACCGTACAGGAGCCCCCAGCGTACTGACATGCGCCGTTGGGCAAGCACACGCCGCCGGGGCAGTCCGTGTCATATTGACACCCGGAGGCCGCCGCGTCGCGGACGCGCCCGGCGTCGAGCAGCGGCGGATCGGCCGCCTCCTCGGCGCACGAGGCGGCCAACGCGGAGAGCAGGGCGGCCAAGGCCAAGCGGGCGAAGGGGTGGGGCATCAATTTGTCTCCGGTGAGGCGCCTTGAGCCTCGAGGTAGCGCAGCAGGGCCCAGACATCGAGGGGCCGCAGCGCGTCGAAGGCCACCCCGAAGGCGTCAGGGCGGCTCCACATGACTTGGAGGTTGAGATCGCAGACATGCGCGGGCTCGGGCAGGTAGACGCGCGCGGAGATAATGCGACCGTACTCAGGGTGAAGATCCGAAGAGAGGAGCATCCCCCCCAGGCTTAAGTTCACCGCCTCCGCCAAGCGCACGCGAGCGCCGATTTGCAGCTCTACCCCCAGCCGGCATGCCACCCGCTCAAAGCGTCGCCGTGACTGCATCCCTCAGCTCCTCTGATAAAAGCGTGTGATTCTCTGGGGGGGGGGTGATAAATGTCAAGGGCGCGGGCGCCAGGCGCCGGATTCAAGGCGAAACGCGCACTTCTCACATTCCTCAAAGTTGTGCAGGGTTGATATCGAGATTTGGGGGGGGGCGCCTCACTCTCGCCTGGCGCTTGGAGCCGCTTGATCCCCGAACACCAGATTCTCTGCGAGATCTTTTAGGAAATAGGGTGTTTATATAAAAATTACCACTGTCGTCGAGGAAAATTTTCTCGCATCATATCAAATTCATCGAGGAAATAATATATAATCTGATGCGCCTTGACACCATTGCAAAGTTTAACTTCTACTAGATCCCCTT
The DNA here is from genome assembly GCA_018813065.1 of Myxococcota bacterium. Taxonomy (GTDB): domain Bacteria; phylum Myxococcota_A; class Bradymonadia; order UBA7976; family UBA1532; genus JAHJCH01. Next base: position 6,089 of record JAHJCH010000318.1, on the reverse strand, counting down.
TGTTCCAAACAAGTGGCCATCCTAATGGATTAAGTGAAAGGTCACCTTTATACCCTCTTTTTTTAAAAAAACCTGCGTATGACATAAGAATTCCCTTGGAATTCTTATAAGGAACTGCGTCAGGAACCTCAAAGAGCACTCTCATTAAGATGTAAATTTTTGATGAGGTGTTTACATCTTCATCATATCTTGCTTCTTTGGCCGCTTTAAGCGCTTCTCTAATTTTATCTAAATCATAAGCCATCATTTCTTTCCCAATATTTTTTAATTGTTCAATTTCGATTGAACCATAATGATTGTAATTCCAGGGTGGTAATGCTTGGATAAGTTCAAGCGGTTCATTTAACTGAGCCAATTGAGTTACTGTTTTGGGTAAAATTTTTTCTACCGAATCTTCCATGTTTTGAATACCACAGCCACACATAAATAGTGTGAGTGTGATTATTATTTTATTAGTATTTATGTTTATTACTTCTTTCAGGTTCTAAAAGGTTCTGGGCTTAACTTAATTAAGTGAAGCTTCTCTTGATAACTGTCCATCAAACCACAACCCACCGATTCCTTCCTACACCGCCGCATACTGCCCATCCTCCGTCTTTCGCGCCTGACCCAAGGCCGTCAGCGTCTCCAAAATCTCTGCTACGCGCTTGAGGGGGGCGCTTAAGAGCCCCTGTTCGTGGATGGTCTTGTCTTGCGTGCTCTTGGCTTCAAGCACGAAGCAGCCCCGCCGGTAGCAGTCGATGAAGCCGTCCCCCGTGCTGCCATCGGCGTTGTGGAAGATCACACGTCGTTCAAAGACGTAAGCGTCTTGGGCTTCGTCTCGCGTCGCCGGGTTGGGCGGCGCGACCTCAAGCAGCGCGCATAGCTCGCTGAAGAAGAGCTGGTGGTTGGCCCTCTCCGAGCCCCCAGCGTCGCGCCAACGGTCGATAAAGGCGGTGATTTCTTGTGGGTCGGGCATGGGTTCCTGGCCTGCGCGGGTGATGGTCGCTGGCCGAGGATATGATGCCGCGCGCGGGAGGCCAAGGGGGTTTATTTATGCGCATTCTACCAATTGTATATTTTAAATTGACAGCACAATTTCAAGACAGATACTTTTAGTTCGCTCTATTCTCCCCATCTCGGAGGAAAGATGGTTCATTTTAAATACATATTTATTAAGAAATGTTTAACCGAACATCAGTATTTATCGATAGTTAAAAAATTAAATAAAGACGTTCTCAAAAAAAGATTTTCGACGAAATGAGGTTAAATTAGAATCAGACAATAAACATAAAAAGCCACCTTAGCAAACGGTAAAAGACCTTAAATTAATACTACTTAAAGGATTCTTCATGAAAGTATCACTTAATCCATGCTCAACCAGAGAAAACTACCTCAGAGAGATAAGGATCGCGCGCTCGAAGATGTCCTTCAGGAGTTCGGAAGATGCTTACAGCCAAATGGACCATATGGCGGCTTCGATGAATGCTGCCTTAGAGAAGAATCATTTCGACGGCTTGTGCTCTGGGCAAAAGAAGTAGGAGTTTTCTATCAGGACCTCATTCCTGATAGAAATGGCGGTAGAGAACATGACGTTACCCATGATTGTTTAACAAAAACTTGGCTTAAATTTACTAAGCCTTCGAGCGCGGGATTTACAGTCGATTTCGACGATGAGTATCCCTATATTATTAACGCTTTGCCGCAACAATATTTTGCTCGTCTCTTACTTCATAATGAAATCTTTGGAGATAATATCTCATTCGTAGGAGTAAGTGGCCCAGAATACAAACCTCGAATCATCACAAGACAACTTGACGCATCAGGAGAACCCACAAACCATAACGACATTCTTACTCTCATGACTCTTCTTGGCTTTGACCGTCTTAATTTAGATAAACCCGTAGGATATTTGAATTCAATGGCATTTATGTCGGGTAATGTTGCTGTTTTTGATCCACACGGTGCAAATGTAATTAAAACATCAGATGATTTGCTTATAGTTATCGACTGTATACCTGTTATCTTGAACAATGAATCTATAGAATATTTAAAATTATTTATATGACATAGATTTCTAATCGGGGATTACGTAGTAAACCAAAAAACGCGCATCAACGAAATTCTGGCCGTAGTGGCATATATCGTGTCCGCTCCTACAAAAATCTAAACGATGTAAACTTATAATTTAAGAAGTTACAGCGCTCGCAGGTCTGTCCAGAGCAGGGCACAACCAAAAGAAGACGGCGTCAACGGGCATTCATGGCCCAGCGCCCGGCGCTCTAAGGCTGCGCCGGGGCGGCCTCCATCTGCTTGAGATCCATGTGACAAAGAGGGCACTCGCCGTCGCCCTTCACGGCCCGCGCGTAGTGTACGGTGCCCATGTCGCAGTAATACGCCCCGACAGGGATCTTATCTTTGCTGATCGGGGGCTTGATCTCCGCCCCAGCCTCGGTGATCACCAGCTTATCGGCGGGCTTGACCTCGGCGGGCTTGACCTCGGCGGGCTTGACCTCGGCAGCGGGCTGCGAAGCGGCGGACTGCGAGACAATCACCTGCTCGCCCTTCTTACAGTTGCAGCCAAAGGCCAAAGCGGCCAGGAGGGACAATGTCATTGTGCGCTTCATCGAGGCGCTCCTCTCTCGTCACGCCCCACGTCGGTGAGGCCATATTTCTCCAGGCGATAGATCAGCACATGCCTGGGGAGGTGTAGGTAACGCGCGGCGGCCGCGCGGCGGCCCCCAGTCTTCTCCAACGCCGCGCGGATAATGGCGATCTCATGGGCGATCAGATCGAAGCCCTCATCGGGCAGCGCGAAGGGTAAGCCCTGGGGCTGGGGCGGGGCGCGCAGCTCGGGTGGCACGTCCTCGACCTCCAGATCCGGCCCGTCGCGCAGCAAGAGCATCCGCTCCACCACGGCGCGCAGCTCACGGATGTTGCCAGGCCAGGCGTAGCCCATCAGCGCCTCATCCACCGCCCGCGACACCCCCACGCCCGGCGCCAACTGGCGCAAAAAGTGGCGCGTCAACACCGGGATGTCCTCGCGGCGCGCCCGCAGCGGCGGCACCTCCAGGGGCACGACGTGCAGGCGATAGTAGAGATCCTCGCGGAACACGCCCTGGGCGATCCGCGCCTTGAGATCCTGGTGCGTCGCGGTGAGTATCCGCGCGTCAAAGGGCTCCGGCGCCGCCCCGCCCAGCCGATCCACGCGCCGCTCTTGCAGCGCGCGCAGCAGCTTGGATTGGAGGCGCGGCGACATCTCCGCGATCTCATCCAAGAACAGCGTCCCGCCATTGGCCTGGGAGAACTTGCCGTCGCGCCGAGCGTTGGCCCCCGTAAAGGCACCCTTCTCATGGCCAAAAAGCGCCGACTCCAGCAGCTCACCCGGGATCGCCGCGCAGTTGATCGCCACGAACGGCCCCGCCGCGCGGCCACCACGCTGATGAATCGCCCGCGCGATCAGCTCCTTGCCCACCCCCGACTCCCCCAGGATCATCACCGGCGCCTCGCTGTGGGCGACCTTATCGACGATCCGCAGCGCGCGGTTCATGGCGGGCGAGGCGGCGATGATCTCAGGGCGGCGGGGCGCGCTTGGGCTGAGGCGCGCGGCCATCGCCCGACGCAGCGTGGCGATGAGGGCGCCGGTGTGGAGGGGCTTCTCCACATAATGAAACGCGCCGCGCCGCATCGCCTCCAAGGCCTGCTCGGTGCCGCCAAAGGCCGTCAACACCACCACCGCCGCCGTGGGATCGCGGGCGAGGACGCCCTCTAAGACGCCCAAGCCGTCCACCTCGGGCATCCGCAGATCAGTCAGCACCACGTCGTGACGGAGCGGGTCGTAGAGGGCCAAGCCCGCCGCGCCGTCCGGGGCCTGATCGACGATAAAGTCGTGATCCTCCAGGTTGATCGCCAGGACTTGTCGCAGGCTATCGTCGTCCTCGATCAGCAACACGCGCGGCGGGCTCATGGGGCCTCCTCATCGGGCAAGCACACCCAAAAGACGGTCCGCCCAGGGGCAGCGTCGAGCTGAATAAAGCCGCCGTGGCGCTCAACGATGCGGTTGGAGATGCTCAAGCCCAGCCCGCTGCCGTCGGCCTTGGTGGTGAAGTAGGGATCGAAGCAGCTTTGAGGGGCGCCTGGCCCTTGATCGGCCACCCCCAGGCAGGTGTAGGCGCGCCCCGCCACCACCCGCGCCGCTACGCGCAGGGTGATCGGGGCGTGCGGGGCGGCGTCCACGGCGTTGAGCAGCAGGTTAAGCAGCACCTGCGTCAGCTGATCCCGATCCGCCCACACCTGGCGCGTGGCCGAGGGCTCGATCTCGAAGCGGGCCGCCTGGCTTCGATGGCGCGCCAAGCTGATGGCCTCCTCAAAGGCGGCCTGGATCGACACCGGGGCGCGCCGCGCCGGGGAGGGCTTGGCGAAGGCCAGGAAGTCATCGACGACGCGTTGTAAGCGGCGGATCTCGCGCAGCTGCAAGGCGACGAGCCGCGCCCCCTCGGGGCAGCGCCGCTCCAGGCCCTCCGCCGCCCCCATGATCGAGGCCAGCGGGTTGCGGATCTCATGGGCGACCCCCGCCAGCAGCGAGCCCAGCGCGCTGAGCTTGGCGGCGCGCACCAGCTCTTGCTCCAGGGCGTCGCGGGCGGCCAAGGCGGCCTCCAACGCGCGCCGCGCCGCGCGCTGCCGCTCCACCAAGAGGCCCGTCAGCCCCCCCACGAGCCCGTAGAGGAGCAGCTCCATCAGCTTATCCATGGTCGGGGCGGGATCGCGGTGGTGGTGCAGCAGGAAGGCGTGGGGGACGTAGGCCAGGGCGACCAGCAGCGCCGCCCCCAGGCCCCCACGCAGCCCCCCCCCAAAGGCGCTGAGCACCACGGGGAGGTAGTAGAGGCGCCGATAGACGTTGTGGGAGGTGACCCACGCGGGGTTTGTGAGGTAGTGGCCGAGCGTGATCGCCGCCATCAAGGCCAAGGACACGCCCAAGAGGGCCTCTTGATTGGACACACGCCGCATCGCTCTCCTCCGTGGGGGGGTTCTCCATGAAGCGTGCCACCGACGACAGCCCCAAGCCGCGTCGCGCCGCCGCGCGAGACTGAAGAATATCCTTCACTGCGAAGAATATCCTTCAATTGGCGCCCAAGAGGCCGCCCAACGGCGGGCGCGCGGCGCGGAACACCCCATGCAGAGCGCGAGATCTGAGAGAGAGGAGCCCTTATGAGGTCGATCACGCTGTGTTTGATCTTCGCCAGCTGCGGCGCGCCCCCCCAGATCAGCGCGATCATCGAGGCGACGCCCCCTGAGATCGCCGCTCATCCGGCGCTTCAGGCCCAACGCGCGCGCCACGCGGCGCGGATCGCCGACAGCCACGCCGCGCGCGCCTGGCCCGATCCCATGATCAGCTACGCCTACGCGCCGCGCCCCATCGAGACGCGCCTGGGCGCGGCAGGGCACACCCTGGGCTTGAGCCAGCGCGTCCCTTGGTTGAGCAAGCTCAGCGCCGCGCGCGATGTCTCGGCGGCGGGCGCGGCGGTCGAGGCCGCCCAATACGGGCGCCTGAGCCGCGCGCTGCGGGTGGAGGCGGAGCAGATCGCCTGGTCACGGTGGCGGCTGCGGCGGCGCGCGGAGGTCCTTGAGGCGCAAGGGGCCACCCTCGACGCGCTGATCAAGGCCGCTGAGGCGGGCTTGGCCTTGGGCGCGCGGGGCGGGGCGGCGCTCAGCGAGGCGATCCGCCGCCGGGCCGCCCTGGAGACGCGGCGGGCGGCGCTGGTGGAGGCCGATGAGGCCCTGTTGGCCCGCCTTGAGGCCCTGCTTGGGGGGGACGCGGCGGCGTGGCGCCCCCCCCCGCGTGATCTCGACGGCCACGCGCCCGCGCCGAGCCTGGAGATCCTCCTGGCTCAAGGCGCCGATCACCCCGAGATCCAGGTCGCGCGCGCCGAGATCACGGCGGCGGAGGCGGCGCTGCGCGTCGCTGAGCGCCGCGACCGCCCCGATCTCCAGCTGGGCTTGACCTGGACGCTCATCGAGGGCGCCGCGCCCCCCCCGAGGCCGGGCGAGACGCCCTCGCCGTCAGCGTCGCCCTCACCCTCCCCGTCTGGCGCGGCGCGTTGGCCGAGGCG